>NZ_JACNDU010000006.1:0-265344 GCF_017351735.1 Pseudomonas sp. FW300-N2A2
TGATGCTTCGCACATTGCCGACCGGGTCGTAGCTGTAACGCAGATCCTGCAACGGCTCGTTCTGGCCGAGCCGGGATAACAGCCGTTGTAGACGCCCGTCCTCGGCGGCGTATTCAAGGGTGGTGATCACGCCATTGCCGGCGACTTCCCTTTCGACCTGGGCGTGGGCGTTGTAGGTGATGGCGCTGACCATCGGCAGGTGTTGAGTCGTGTTGCTCAGGCGCAAATCCACGGCGCGCAACTGTCCGTCCACAGTCTGGCTGAAGCGTTGTTCATTGCCTTGGGCATCGGTTCGGGATAGCAGGTCACCCGCTGGGTTGAAGCGTGAATGCGTTGAAAACGACTGCGCGATGTCATCGAGACGCCGCTCTTGTTCGAGAAGCGTGCCGGTCAATCCGTAGTCGTTGAACAGCAGAACACCGGCAAGGTCTGTGTGGCTGATCAGTTGGCTGCACTGGTTGTGAGCGGCGGAAACGGGATCGTTGGCCGCATAAGTCAGATGCTCTGCGCAAATCGCTTCGCCCTCTAACGTTTGCTCGAACAATGCGGTCAATCGCAGTTGATTGTCGTAGTGCATCCAACGTTGCGAACCCCGGCCATCCCAGGATTGAACCGGTGGACCCGCCTCGCCGAACAGGCTCAAGCGCAGCCCGGCATCGACACTGAGGGTGCACAAGGCCGTGCCGGAGAGACCATGAGTCGTAACCAGATTGGCCGGCGCCGAGGCATCCTGAAACAGGCGCGAATCGCACTGCACAACTGCCCTTCTCGCTGGGTCATGGGTCGTGTAATCGACCCGCGCCTCTGCCATATCGCCCGAATCGGCACGGTAATAATCCACCGAGCGAACGGCCAGACTGCGGGGATCGATGGCAATCAGCTTTGGGGTATGGCGGTGCATGGCCGTTACTTGAGCATCCATGACAATTCATCTCGAAGAATGACGATCAGCTAATGCTTAAAACCCATACTTGGCTACTGTCAAAAGTTACAGCCGCGACTGTCGGCGCGATAAAAAGTCGATTTGCATTACGACAGATTCGCCTCCCCACTTGCGTAATTTCACCTAAACCCCAGCTTACTCACCAATATATTTGTGATCGAAATCTGTTTTATTCATTACCATTTTTTTGGGAACAGCAAATTGCGGCCTATAAAATATATTAAGAACTTCACCCAATTCACGCCCCTCCCTTAATGACATGATTTTCTCCTGAGCCGCAGGACTTAGCAGTCTCACGTCGCGAATGATTCTACGCCCCAGCAACTCGATGGCATGTTCCAGACTAGACATCAATTCGGTAGGATCTTTGGCCACCTCTTGTTTTTTAAGTATTTCAACGTCAGTTTCAGAAAAATAGTCCGGATAATGATTTGTCTGACGTGATTCATAATCATGAATGTCGTTCAACTGCACATGAGCATACTGAACGTAGTGTGATTTATTTGCGTCAACCAGCTTCATTTGATATCGATGCCCTCCAAATCTACTTTTAACCTTTGCATCAGGAGCAACATCAAGTGAAAAATATACAAAATCGACACCACCCACATCATCAATATCACTCGGCTTGCTGTTGCCCTGATTAAATTTAATTCCTTTTTTTTGCAAGCTTTTACGCGACCTTAATACAACATCCCCTTTCTTATCCTGAGGGATTTCGTTTCCCGTAAAGTGAACTATGTAGCTATCCTTACCTGCTTCCACAAAATTATTAAGGAATGCCCTCTCGCTAGGTTCCAAGGGAATGTTTCTAGCTTCTATCAAATTATCCGCACTGATTTTCTGCATCATTTCCAATCCCCCCAACTCACGGCCTCGTCCCTCCACCTTGTCCAGCCACGCCCCCCAAAACTCGCCTTGCTGCATTGCCAAATAAGCCTGGTCCGCGCGACGTCGGGTTAGTCCGGAATGATCAATGAAGTTCAACGGATTGTTTCCGACAAAACAAAATTGATTAAGCCCATCGATAATTCCCGCCGGATCCGGACTCAACCACCGCTGCAACCAAGCCACGTAATACCGCAACCCATAGTAATAAAGCCCCGTCGCATCCCTCTCTTTCCCCGAATACCGAACCGTTTTACGACTCGCCTCTACCTCCCCCCTCCCGGCAAACCAGGCGGTAGTCCCGAACGGGTGATAACGCTCCTGGCTGATCACTTCGCCGTCGCTGTCGAGTTCCAGGGTGGAGGACCCCAAATGATCACTCAGGCAGAACCGGTACTGATCATTGGCGCTGTCCTTCGGCGGCGCCGTTTCCCAGTGCAACACCCGTACGCTGCTGCGTCCGGCCTGGACGTTGATCACATGCAGCACTTCGCCGGTGCCGTTGTGGGTACGTATTTCCAGGTTTGGCAAATAACGCACTTCTGCGATCACCGTACGGGCATTGGTCTGCGTCGAGCGGACTTTGCGCACGCGCATGCCGTCGGCTCCGTAAACATAGTGCTCACTGTCATCTGAGGCGCCGTCTCGTTCTACCGGCCGCACTTCGCACAACTGGTTACGCAGGTCCCAACTCAAGGTTTGTCCCGGTTGCAACGTCAGCAGGTTGCCGTTGGCGTCGAAGCCCCTGCGAAAATCCTCTTCGCCGGGTTCCACGCCCTCGACCACTGGCAGGCAACGGTTGCTGAAGGGCGCGGCGACCAGACGATGCCCATGCTTTTGCGGCCCTTCGTGGATGAGTTCCAACAGGTTGCCGCCCCGATCGTAGCGATAGCTCTGGCAGTAATTGCCCCGTGGCGCGGGATCGTCGAAGGCCGAAAACTGTGGGCCTCTGTTCGCGCCGCCGGCCTCCCAGCCCGTCGCACGAATCAACTGATTGAGGCTGTCGTAGGCATATCCGTTGACCGGGTCGATACGCTGGTTGGCGAAGTAGCGAATCGGCACGGCGGCGTCTTCGATGCGCAACACGTTGCCCGTCGGGTCGTATTCATAATGGGAATCTTGCAGGACGTCGTTGCCGCGCCTGGCGTGTAAGCGAATCAGGCGAGCGTCTTGCGCGGCGTATTCGAGCGTGGTGATCACGCCGTTGCCCGCCACTTCCCGTTCGGTCTGGCCATGGGCGTTGTACTGGATGGCGCTGACCAGCGTTTTTGGCGTGGTGTCGCTGCGCAGTTGCAGTCGCACCTCGCGCAACTGGCCGGCGACGGTGTGGCTGAACAACTGACGGTTGCCTTGGGCGTCGGTCTGTTCAACAGCCTCGCCCAGCGGGTTGAAGCGTGAGCGAGTGGTCGCGCCAGATCCCGGTTCCAGCCAGGTATCGCGCTCGTCCACGGGCTCGGGCCAATCGGGGATCTCCAACGTACGTAGAAAGTGCCGGGTCTGCTCAAGCAACCCGCCAGTCAATCCAAACGTCGGGAACAGCTGCGTGCCTGCCCGGTCGTCATGCCGGATCAATTGGCCGCACTGGTTGTGATCGGCAGACGCCGGATCATTGGCTGCATAAGTCAGACGCTCTGCGCAAACCGCTTCGCCCCTCGCGGCTTGCTCGAACAGCACGGTCAGGCGCAGCTGATCGTCATAGTGCATCCAGCGTCGCGAACCCCGGCCATCCCAGGATTGAACCGGTTGATCCGCCTCGCCGAAAAGATTCACGCTCAAGCCGGCGTCGACACTGACGGTACTCAACGCAGTGTCGGACAGTGACAGGATGCTGCTGAGGTTCGCCGGTGCCGAAGCCTCCAGGAACAACCGCGGATCCCGCTGCGCAATCGCCCGCCCAGCGGGGTCATGAACCGTGCGGTTGACCCGAGCTTCGGCGACTTCACCCTGCGCGGCACGGTAATAATCCACCGAACGCACGGCCAGCCCCCGCGGTTCAACGACCGTCATGCTTGGGGTGTCGCGGTGCAGGAAAGCCAGCTGAGGCTGCATCAGGCGTCTTCATGTCGATTTGCACCAGCTAATGCTGAAAACCCATGCATGGCTACTGTCACAAATTACAGGCTCGACAAACGGTCGCCCTCACCACGCCCATCGCCAAGCACACCCGCCCTTAGGTAGGATGAGCCTCTCTCCTGCGAGGTTGTGCGACATGTTCATCGGCGTCCTGTTGGTCATCACCTGGCTGATCCTGTTGCTGCGCTACCCGTCCAAGGCCCTGCCCGTTTCGGTGGCGGCCGCCATCGGACTGGGGCTGGTGGCCACCTGGGTGGTCTGGCTGGACAATCGCGAGGTCAAGCAATTGGCGCGCCTTGAGTTGCGCATCACTTACGCGCCGGAGCACTGCCCGGCGGATCGCCCTTTGCTATTGAAGATGAACAACGGCAACGACGTGCCGCTGACCGAACTGCGCTGGCGCGTCGCTGCCTACGCGCCGGGCGATACGGTCAACCTCGCCGACAATCAATACGCCGCACCGCGTTATCGCGGCCCAGGCGAACTGCAAGCCGGGGCGAACTGGGAAGATTGCCTGCCCATGCCGCCGCTGCGTCCCGGTTATCGCCCGCAAACCCTGGAGTTTCGCGCCGAGCGTTTGCAGGGTAGTTTCTCCGACTGATCCCCACTCTTCCCTTTGCACAAGGACCGCGCCATGCCCGTTGCGTTGATTACCGGTTGTTCCAGCGGCATTGGCCGCGCTCTGGCGGATGCCTTTAAAGGTGCCGGTTATAAAGTCTGGGCCAGCGCCCGCAAGGCTGAAGACGTTGCCGCGTTGACGGCGGCCGGTTTCACCGCCGTGCAACTGGACGTCAACGATGGCGTGGCACTTGAAGCGTTGGCCGGGCAGATCAACCAGCAACATGGCGGCCTCGATGTGCTGATCAACAACGCCGGTTATGGCGCCATGGGGCCGCTGCTGGACGGCGGTGTGCCGGCCATGCAGCGGCAGTTCGAAACCAATGTGTTTGCGATTGTCGGTGTGACGCGCGCGCTGTTTCCAGTGCTGCGCCGGGCCAAAGGGATAGTGGTGAATATCGGCAGCGTTTCCGGGGTTCTGGTCACGCCATTTGCCGGTGCTTACTGCGCCTCGAAAGCCGCAGTGCATGCCTTGAGCGATGCGCTGCGCATGGAACTGGCACCGTTCGGTGTGCGGGTGATGGAGGTGCAACCGGGCGCCATCGCGTCCAGTTTTGCCAAGAATGCCGGGGCCGAGGCGGAGCAGTTGATCAGCGAACAGTCACCGTGGTTTCCGCTGCGTGAGGGCATTCGTGCGCGGGCCAAGGCGTCCCAGGACAACCCGACGCCGGCCAGTGAGTTTGCCGCCGGTTTGCTCAAGGCAGTGCAGCAGGACAAACCGCCGCGCCTGATTCGTTTGGGCAATGGCAGCCGGGCGTTGCCGCTGTTGGCGGGGTTGCTGCCCAAAGGGTTGCTGGAGTCGGGGTTGATGAAGCGGTTCGGGTTGAGTGGGCAGCTTTGAGACCGCGTTATCGTTCTTCGCGGGCGAGCCTCGCTCCTACAGGTTTTGCGCAAGCCTTGTAGGAGCGAGGCTTGCCCGCGAAAGCGTCAGATCAGACTCTGCAAAATCTTCAGGAAGTAACATGACCGACTACACCGAATACTTTGACGAAGTGATCCAGGCCCATGTCGCCATCGAGCAATGGCTGGCCGAAGAACGAAACGTCACCGAACTTGAACAATTGCTCGCCCGTTTTTCACCGCAGTTTTCCATGGTCTCGCCGTTGGGCCGAGTGCTGGATTTCGACGCGCTTGGCGAGTTGTTCCGGATGGCGGGCGGGAAGAAGCTCGGGTTCAGGATTGAGCTCAGCGAGTTGCGTGGCATTGCGCTGTCCGACAACGGCGCGACCGTGAGTTATCGCGAGCAGCAGACCGATGCGACCGGCCAGCAGACGGACCGGCGTTCGACGGTGGTGTTTGAGAAGCAGGCCGGTGGAAAGGTGGTTTGGCGGCATTTGCATGAAACGTTTTGCAAGGAGTGAACTGTAAGACCGAGGCGCCTGCATCGCGAGCAGGCTCACTCCCACAGTAAAACTTCAGTGAACACAAGATATATGTACGACGGAGATCAAGTGTGGGAGCGAGCCTGCTCGCGATGGCCGCGACTCGGTCCAAAAGTTAGTTAACCACTACCGTGCACGTAATCCCCGCCGCCAACAACACCCCATCCGGCACTTCATCAATGTGAATCCGCACCGGCACTCGCTGTGCCAGGCGCACCCAGTTGAAGGTCGGGTTCACGTCCGCAATCAGCTCGCGGCTTTCCGGGTTATCGCGGTCGTAGATCCCGCGAGAAATACTCTCCACATGCCCCTTGAGCACTTCGCCGCTCATCAGTTGCATGTCGGCCTTATCGCCCACCCGCACGTGCGGCAGTTTGGTTTCTTCGAAGAAGCCGTAGACCCAGAACGAGTTCATATCGACCACGGCCATTTTCGCTTCGCCGATGCGTGCGTAGTCGCCGGGATGCACGTTGAGGTTGGTCACGTAACCGTCCACCGCCGCGCGCACTTCGGTGCGTTTGAGGTTCAGTTCGGCGGCTTCCAGTTGCGCTTGCGCGTGTTGGTAATCGGCGAGGGCCGAGTCTGCGATATTGCTGGCGTCGTCGCGGTTTTCTTTGGAGATCACCAGGGCATCCATGTCGGCGCGGCGATGGGCGTTGACCTTGCGCATCTCCCACGTCGACTTGCGTGAAGCCACCAGTGCCTGCGCCTGTTTGACCGCGATGCGGTAGTGCTCGGGGTCGATGCGCATCAGCAGATCGCCCTTCTTCACCTGTTGGTTGTCGCGCACCGGCACTTCCACCACTTCACCGGTGACGTCGGCGGCGACGTTGATGATGTCGGCGCGCACCCGGCCGTCGCGGGTCCACGGCGTGTTCATGTAATGCACCCACAGGGTTCGGCCAATCCATAGCGCGAGGGCCAGCACCAGCAGAGTGGCGAGCAGGCTGAAAAGCTTTTTCATCAGAGCCTTCTTCAGAGATAGAGAGTCAGTGGTAGACAGTCAGCGCCAAAGCACCAAACAGACAGGTAAACAAACTCAGGCGCAGCAACGCCGGGTGCCAGAAAAAACGGTACAGATCGAACCCGGACAGGAACCTGTCCAGCGCCCAGGCCAGCACCGCGGCGATGAAAAACATCAGCGTCATGGTTGGCATGTACACGCCGTGGAAGGCGATTTCACGAGGCATGTTCAAGTCCTTGGGGCGTGGTCATTGCGTAGGCGGCAAGCGGTGATTGCGGGTCGAGTAATGAGGTGCGGATGAAATGCAGGTAGCTCTTCACCCGGCGCAACGCCGAGGTGTCGAAGTGCGGCGCGAAGGGCTCGTCGGTGGCTTGCACGCGGCTGATCGCATGGTCGACCGCGATCAGGCAGCGCTGCAGATTGCTCTGGCCCGGTTGCAGAAACAGCCGCACCAGCGAACGGCCCATCACGCGGATGGCCTGGCGCCACGGCTGCGATTCGGCGTACGCCGGGTGCACCGGCAGAATCGCCTGTTCCTTGCGCAACTCGATGATCGCGTGACCGACTTCCAGCACCACGAACATCCAGCGCAGCAAGTCCCGTTGCACCTGCGGCTGACCGGCGGCGAGGCCATAAGCCTGGTGCAGCAAGTCCCGCGTACGGCTTTCGAAACTCGACGCCAGGCCCTTCAGTTTGCCGCTGATCGCATACACCACTTGCCCGCGCAGATCCTGCTCCAACCGGCGCCATAACCAGCGGCTGTTCGGCGGCAGGATGATCGCCCCCGCAGCGGCGCACACCAGCATGCCGAGCACCATGGCGATGTAGTCGTTGATGAAGGTGTAAGGGTTGTAGATGGTGAGGTTGTCCGGCACCGAACCGGTGCTGAAGAAGATCAGCAAACCGAGGCCGACACCGGCGTATTGCGGGCGCGAGGTCAGGAACGAACCGAGCACGATCACCGGCGCGAGCATCACGCACAGCAACGGAAAACCATCGATCCACGGGAAGATGAAAAACATCTCGACGAAGCCGATCAGCGCCCCCAGGAATGTGCCGCAGGCCATCTGGAACGCCATGCGTTTCGGGTTCGGCGTTGCCGCCGAAAGGCCCACGGTGGCGGCGGCAATCAGGGTCATCATCGCCCCGCTCGGCCACGCGGTGGCAACCCAATAACTGCCCAACACCACCAGAATAAACGCCGCGCGAATCCCCGAAGCGGCGGACGCCATCCAGTTGGTTTGCGGGGTGAAAGGCTCGTCCCACTGCTCCCGTTCATGACGGTGATCAGCCAGGGACGCGTGGGTCTGTGCATAACCGTGCAGGTCGTCGACGAAGCGATAGAGCAACTCATACGCGGTATGAAAATCGAGTTGCTCGGCGTCGCTTGGCTCGCTCTCCTGAAACGTCGCGCGCAGGCTGCGGACACGCGCCGGCAGCGCTTCCTTGTAGGCGCTCAGCGCAATCACCAGGCGTACGGCGTCAGGGCTGGTCAACGCGCGACCACTGAAACCGTCGAGCACTTCCGCGAGGTCCTGCAAGCCCGGCTTGATTGCCGCGACCACATGATCGGCGCCACTGCTGCGCAAGCGTTCGAGCAGTTGGTGCAGGGCATTGAACCGCGTGGTGACGCCCATGAACTCGCTGTTCAAGCGACTGAGCCGACCGTTGCGCCGACGCATGTGCGGGTCTTCGAACACGGTGACGCTGCGCAGCCCTTCCAGGCCGACCGCCTCGGCGATGAAGCGCACGTTACTGGCTTCAAAAGCGTCCCGTTTGCTGCGACCGCGCAAGCCATCGGTGACGAACAAGGCGAACACACCAAAGCGTTGATACAAAGCGTTGCGCATCGCCGCGCTGGCGGTTTGCGGCAGGATCGCAGCGCTGACCAGCGTGGCACAGAGAATCCCCAACGAGATTTCCAGCACGCGCCAGACCGCCGCCATGAACGCGCCCTCCGGGTGCGCCAGGGCCGGCAAGCCGACCATCGCGGCGGTGTACCCGGCCAGCACAAAACCGTAGGCGCGGAAGTTGCGAGAACGCGCCGCACCGGCCGAGCAGATGCCGACCCAGATCGCCAGCGAACCGAGGAACAACTCGGTGTTCTGTGCGAACAAGGCAATCAGCGCGACCATCACCGCCGACCCGGTCAGCGTGCCGAGAAAGCGGTAGAAACTCTTGGCGAACACCTGGCCGCTTTGCGGCTGCATGACGATGAACACGGTGATCATCGCCGTGCGCGGTTGCGGCAATTCCAGACGCATGGCCAGCCACAGGGTCAGGAATGCGGCGAACAACACCTTGAAAATGTAGACCCAGGTCACGCCGTCGCTGCGTGCCCAGTCGAAAAAACCCCGGCGCCATTCAAGGGAATACAGCCAGCGCAGCGGTGCGGGCAAGGGAGTCATGAAATCCTGCTTAATTCAGTCTGACCGGAGACCTGTAGGAGCGAGCCTGCTCGCGATAGCGGTCTGACATTCAACATCGATGTCGACTGACACTCCCTCATCGCGAGCAGGCTCACTCCCACAGGTTTTGTGTTCAACGCAATAGAACCGGGGTTTTCGGGGGCTGGGTTTTCTCAGCATTCGGCACGTCATTACCCGCACCAAGCCCGCCACCGAGCGCCGTCACCAACTCGGCGTGCGCACTGAGCCGCGCAGCCTGAACCTGTTGCTGAACCTGCTGCTGTTTGAACAGCAAGGTCTGGGCATTGAGCACGTTGAGGTAATCGGTGAGCCCGCGTTGATAAGCGATCATCGCGATGTCGTAAGTCTTCTGCGCGGTGGACACGGATTCGGCGGCGAAGGTTTGCTGCTTGTCCATGGATTCGCGGCGGATCAACTGGTCGGAGATGTTTTTCAGCGCATTGACCAGCGTCTGGTTGTACTTCGCCACGGCGATGTCGTAACCGGCCGAGGCTTCCCCCAACTCGGCGCGCAATCGGCCACCGTCAAAGATCGGCAACGAGATCGCCGGGCCGACGCTGTAGTTGAGTTTCTTGCCGGTCAAGAACTCCAGCGCACCGCCGCCGGTGGCCATGTAGCCGAGGCTGCCGACCAGATCGACGTTGGGATAGAAACCCGCGTGAGCCACATCGATGCCCCGCGCCTGAGCCGCCACTTGCCAGCGGCTGGCGACCACATCGGGACGCTGGCCGAGCAATTGCGCCGGCAGCGACGATGGCAGTTTCAGCGCAGTGCCCAATGCCAGCGTGGGTCGCTGCAACTGCGCGCCGTCGCCCGGGCCTTTGCCTGCGAGTGCGGCAAGCTGATTGCGGCTGAGGGCGATTTCTTCGTCCAGCGCGTCGAGCTGGCGGTGGGTTTCCGGCAGCGGCGTTTCGGCCTGGCTGACTTCGAAGTGGGTGCCGATGCCGCCGTTCAAGCGCTTCTGTGCGAGGTCGAGAATTTGCTGCTGCTGTTGCAGGGTCGCGGCGACGATGTCCCGTTGCGCGTAATGCAGCGACAGTTCGATGTAGGCGCGAACGATGTTGTTCTGCAGTTCGAGCTGGGCCAGACGCGCTTCGGCGGCGCTCATGTGCGCCATGTCGACGGCGCGCTCGGTGGCGTTGCTTTCACGGCCCCAGAGGTCGAGGGCGTAGCTGAAGCCCAGCGCAGCGTTGTTGTCCCACGTCGTCGCGTTGGCCAGCTCGCCCGGCCCGTAGAACTGATCGGTGGGCCAGTTGTGGCGCTTGAGGGTGGACCCGCCATTGATCTGCAGCGACTCGGCAGACTCGGCGATGCCCGCCATGGATTTGGCCTGACGCACCCGCGCCGCCGCCATGGCCATGGTCGGGCTGCCTTGCAGGGCAAGGTCGATCCAGCGGTTCAGTTGCGGGTCGCCATACGCCTGCCACCATTGCGCGGTGGGCCAGTGAGCGTCCTGCGCGGCGCTCTGGATGGCGTCGTCGGTGGCCAGTGAATTGGCCTCCAGTGCCTTGCCCTGCGGGGCAATACCTGCGGTTCCGATGCAGCCGCTGATTGCCAGGGTTAAAGCCAAAACACTGAGCGTCTGAAGCGCTCTGCTGATGCGACGCGGCACTGCGGCGATTTCCTGAGAAAGTGGACTGGATCCCGTAGGAGCGAAGCTTGCTCGCGAAGAACGATAACGCGGTCCATCTGTTAAACCGCGTTATCGTTCTTCGCGAGCAAGCTTCGCTCCTACAAGGAACGGCGCAATTCTAGGGGGCGGGTTTGATGGCGATAAGCTGGGATTCCTGTGAATCTTTGTTACCGTTAACGCGATAATCCCTTGGTCGGGGTCTCAGACTCTGAAACTTCGTGTCACAATTTGCCATCGCACCCGAGAGCACCCCATGGACACTTTGCAAAACATGCGCGCCTTCAGCTACGTGGCCGAGGCCGGCAGCTTCACCGCCGCCGCCGTGCAACTCGACACCACCACGGCCAACGTCTCGCGCGCGGTCTCCAACCTGGAAGCCCACCTGCAAACCCGCCTGCTCAACCGCACCACTCGTCGCATCGCCCTGACCGAGGCCGGCAAGCGTTATCTGTTGCGCTGCGAGCAAATCCTGGCGTACGTCGAAGAGGCCGAAGCCGAGGCCAGCGATGCCCACGCGCGCCCGGCCGGGCAACTCAAGGTGCACACCATGACCGGTATCGGTCAGCACTTCGTGATCGACGCCATCGCCCGCTACCGCAAAACGCACCCCGACGTGACCTTCGACCTGACCATGGCCAACCGTGTGCCGGACTTGCTCGATGAGGGTTACGACGTGTCCATCGTCCTTGCCAGCGAACTGCCGGACTCGGGCTTCGTCTCCCAGCGCCTGGGCATCACCTACAGCATCGTTTGCGCCTCCCCGGCCTACGTGAAAGCCAACGGCTGCGCACACAAGCCCAGCGATTTGCTGAACCATGCGTGCCTGCGCCTGGTGAGCCCGGTGATTCCGCTGGAGAAATGGAATTTCGACGGTCCGGAAGGCCAGGAAATGGTCACCATCAACAGCTCGCCGTTTCTGGTGAACTCCGCCGATGCGATGAAAACCGCGATCATCAGCGGCATGGGCGTCGGCGTGTTGCCGGTGTATGCGGCGATCGAAGGCTTGCGCAACGGCACGCTGGTGCGGGTGATGCCGAACTACCGCTCGCAGGAACTGAATCTGTATGCGATCTATCCGTCGCGGCAGTATCTTGATGCGAAGATCAAAACCTGGGTCGAGTATTTGCGCGGGTCGTTGCCGGAGATATTGGCGGCGCATCAGGCGGAACTGGCGGCGTATGAGTTGAGCGGGAGCCTGGGTGGCGCGCGATTGGCGAATTGACGACAGAACACTGTGGGAGCGAGCCTGCTCGCGATGGTCGTGAACGATAACGTTGTAAACCTGATACCCCGCGGTGTTCTCACGTTTTTCGCGAGCAGGCTCGCTCCTACAAAAAGCGTGGTGTCCTAGGATGGTTCTGACGCGTTCTGTCGGTTGTCGGGTAAGACGTTAAATGGATAGGCTCTGAAGTCGCTGACGAATCAGCGGTCGGGCCTGGAAACCTGATTAATCCCTCCTCTGCACATGTCATACTGCGGCGCTTTTTTCTGCCCGCAATGTTATGGCGGCTGTGCGCGGGAGACCTTCGGGTCTGCCGGGTTTTGGTGGGATTGACCGGTTTTCCAGCCTGCGCACAGCTGCCACCTTTCGCCTGGAAACGAAATTGGCAGCTCCTTAATCCCAGCATGGAGCGACGCCCTCATGAAAAAGCCCTCACCCAATCCGCCAGATGCGGAAGTCACCTCCCCCCAAAACTCATTCACCCTGAAAGCCTTGATCCCGCCCCATACCCCCAGCCATCTATTCACCTTCGTCCCCGACATCAACACCGAAACCCTCTTGGTCCACGCCAGCGAATCCCTCGCCTCGGCCAGCGTCATGGCCAGCGACCTCGCCGGATTTCTCGACGGCCCCCACCGCAACACCCTGCTGGGCATTCAACAAGTCATCATGTTGGGCGAACTGGCCGTCAACCGCGCGCTGGATAACATCGACCCGCAGGATTAGGCCCCCCCCCAATCTGTAGGAGCCGGCTTGCTGGCGATCACGGCAACACGGTGTGCCTGACCCACCGCCATCGCTGGCAAGCCAGCTCCTACAAGTTCGCGTACGAAGCACCCTTTGCGCATCACCCATCACCTGTAGGAGCCGGCTTGCCGGCGATCGCTACAACACGGTGTGCCTGACCCACCGCCATCGCTGGCAAGCCAGCTCCTACAAGTTCGCGTACGAAGTGCCATTTGCGCATCACCCATCCAACAGGGGGGAATGCGTGCATCCGAACCATCCGGGCACTCGCACAAAAGCGCGGAAGAATGTTAGCGTGCTTGGCATTCTCCACGCCCGACGAGCCCGCCTCCCATGAAAAAGACCGTCCTCGCTTTCAGCCGCGTCACTCCCGCCATGATCGAACGCCTCCAGCAGGATTTCGACGTCATCGTGCCTGACCCGAAAAAAGGCGACATCAACGCCCAATTCAACGAGGCCCTGCCCCATGCCCACGGTTTGATTGGCGTGGGTCGCAAGCTCGGTCGCGCACAACTGGAGAACGCGAGCAGCCTGGAGGTGGTGTCCAGCGTCTCGGTGGGCTACGACAACTACGACGTCGCGTACTTCAACGAACGCGGGATCATGCTGACCAACACGCCGGATGTGCTGACCGAAAGCACCGCCGACCTGGCCTTCGCCCTGATCATGAGCAGCGCCCGCCGCGTCGCCGAACTCGATGCCTGGACCAAGGCCGGTCAATGGCAAGCCACTGTCGGCGCCCCGCTGTTCGGCACCGATGTCTATGGCAAGACTCTGGGCATCGTCGGCATGGGTAACATCGGCGCCGCCATCGCCCGGCGCGGTCGGCTCGGTTTCAACATGCCGATTATCTACAGTGGCAACAGCCGCAAAACGGCACTTGAGCAAGAGCTCGGTGCGCAGTTCCGCAGCCTCGATGAGTTGCTGGCTGAAGCCGATTTCGTTTGCCTGGTGGTGCCGCTCAGCGAAAAGACCAAACACCTGATCAGCCGCCGTGAACTGGCGCTGATGAAGTCGGACGCGATTCTGATCAACATCGCCCGCGGCCCGGTGGTGGACGAGCCCGCGCTGATCGAAGCGCTGCAAAACAACCAGATCCGTGGCGCCGGGCTGGATGTCTACGAGAAAGAACCGCTGGCCGAATCGCCGCTGTTCCAACTGAAAAACGCCGTGACTTTGCCGCACATCGGCTCCGCCACCCATGAAACCCGTGAAGCGATGGCCAATCGCGCCTTGGCCAACCTGCGCAGCGCCTTGTTGGGTGAACGACCGCAGGACCTGGTGAACCCGCAAGTCTGGAAAGGCTGAAAAAAAACGGGCAGGCGATTAAAGCGCCTGCCCGCTTACAACTAAGCCTCACACATTACAACACAACAAATACACAACTTGTAATTTAGTCCACCCCTCAACAAATACACTTCGCTATAGACTCTCCTTACTTACCCGCCCTGACGGGAACCCGTTCTGGAGAACTATTACCTTGAACCACTTGACGACCGAGCAAACAATTAGAATCAGCAAAGCCACATTGATGCTATTTATAAGCTTCTTTGGTTTTTTAATGTTGTTTAGCAACTTCACCGACTACCCTTCCAACTACGAATACATCGCCCACATCCTCAGCATGGACACCACCCGCGAGGGCGAGAAATACGGTTATCGCGCCATTACCTCCCCCATGGCCCATCACAGGATTTACTGGCTGATCATTACACTCGAAGTCCTCTTCACCGCCTTTTGCATGATGGGCACTTACCAACTATTCAAGAATATAAACACCAGTGCCAAAAAGTTTCACGAGGCAAAGAAATATGCACTGATTGGCTTGCTGATTGCCGTATTTATCTACTACGTGTGTTTTCAGGTGGTGGGTGTCGAATGGTTCAACATGGATGAATCACAACAGTGGAACTATAAAGACTGGGCCCGACATATTGTTGATTTCATCATGCCGCTAATGATCTATGTGGCCATCCGGATCGAGCGCTGAGTACACAAGCACTAGATCCAAAACGTCTTCAAGCCAGCTTGCCGCTCCCCTGCACCGCCGGTGCCTTGGGTTTGCGAAACACCAGCACGTTGCCCAGCATCACCAACACCAGGCCCATCAGCGCCGGCGCGGTCCATTGGTAGCCTTCGGCAAACGCCGAGACGTTGAGCGCCACCACCGGGAACAGCACCGTGCAATAGGCTGCGCGCTCCGGGCCCATGCGCCCGACCAGCGTCAGGTAGGCGGTGAAGCCGATCACCGACCCCGGAATGACCAGGTACAGCAGCGAGCCGATGTAACGCGCATTCCATTCCATCTCGAACGGAATGCCTTTGACCAGGCACCACACCGACAGCATCGCCGCGCCATAGGCCATGCCCCAGGCATTGGTTGTCAGCGGCTTGAGCCCGGCCTTCTGTTGCAGGCTGGACAGCATGTTGCCCGCCGAGAAGCACAGCGTGCCCAACAAGGCCAGGCCCAGGCCCAGCAAGGTTTCCGGGCTGGCGGTGTGGCCGGCCAGCTCCGGCCAGAACAGCAACCCCAGCCCGAACAAACCGAGCGCGCCACCCAACAGGACGTTGCGGGCGATTTTCTGGCCGAAGAACACCCGCGCATTCAGGGCATTCCACAGCGTGGCAGTGGAAAACACCACGGCTACCAGGCCACTGGGGATCCATTGGCTGGCCGTCAGGAAGCACATGAAGTTGATGCAAAACAGGCAAAGGCCCTGCGCCAGGCAGATCAGGTGTCCGCGACGGTTCATCACTTGCAGCTTGCGGCTGAGCAACAGCATCACGAACAGCACCAGCGCGGCGAGGCCGAAGCGATAGACGATCGACACCGGAATGGCCACCACGCCCAGTTGCCATTTCAAGGCAATCCAGGTGGTGCCCCAGATCAGCACGGTCAGCAAATACAGCGAAAGGTTCATGGCGAAGGCTCCTCAATAGGTGCCCAGTGTCCTGCGCCAAGCTTTTTCGCACTTGCATAAACTTGCGCTTTTGTCGGCGCAGAGGCTGGCAGGCCAACGTCTACGGAGTAGGATGCGAAGCGTTGGAGAAACGATCATGCCCGCACTGGAATCACTGCAAGTCTTTCAAGCCCTCAACCGCTCGCCCAATGCTCGCCTCGAGCACAGCGCCGAGCTCGGTGACGGCATGGCTGCAGCCTTGTGGAGCAACCATCACGACGCTCAGGACTACGAAGCGCCGAGCCATCACACCTTGTCCTGTTACATCGCGGGCGGCACCGGCACTTTTCGCCGCGATCAGCCCGGCACCAAGGGCGGTCCGGACAAACTGTGCATTCTGCCGGCCGACCATCAGTCAGGCTGGGTGATCAATGGCGACATTCGCCTGGCCCATCTGTATTTCAGCCCGGAACAGTTCGCCCTCGGTTGCGTCACGCTGCTGGACCGCGAACCTCGCGAATTGCAGTTGCGCGAAGGGACTTTTCTCGACGACCCGCAGCAAGCCCGGCGCTTTCGCCAGATGCTCACGCTCAACTGGAATGAACCCGGCGAACGCCTGCTGACCAGCAGCCTCGCCCATGAAATGCTCAGCCACGTGTTACTCGGCCAGGTCGGGATGCGCGACGGCTTGCGGCTCAAGGGCGGATTGGCGGCGCACCAGCGCCGGCAACTGGTCGAGTTCATCGACAATCAGTTGGCCGAAGCCATCAGCCTCGGGCAGTTGGCGGGGTTGTGTGCGCTGTCGGAGTATCACTTTGCGCGGATGTTCCGGGAGAGCTTTGGTTTGCCGCCACATCAGTATGTGTTGGCAAGGCGATTGAGTCGGGCGCGGGAGTTATTGCGTTCGACATCGCAGCCGTTGGGGGAGATTGCATTGGCGTGCGGGTTTGCCAGTGCGAGTCATTTCACCAATCGGTTTCGGCAGGTTCTCGGTGGGACGCCTGGCGAGTATCGGCAGGCGTTTTTGCGGTAGTCCTCAGATTTTCTGCGCCTGTAAGGCCGCCATCGCGAGCAGGCTCGCTCCCACAGGGGAATGCATTTCAAATGTGGGAGTGAGCCTGCTCGCGATGAACGATGACACGGTCTACCGTCAGAACTCCAAGGTGCTGGACAACGAAACCTGCCGCGAATCCCCCATCGACACAAAGAACCGGCTCGCCGCCGAGGTGTAGTAAGTGCGGTCAAACAGGTTCTTCACGTTGAGCTGGAACTTGACCTTCTGCCCCTCGACCTTGGTGTCGTAGGTGGCGAATGCATCGGCCACGGTGTAGCTCGGCAGATCAAAATCGTTCACTGCGTTACCCGCCCGCTCACCGACATATCGCGCGCCCGCGCCGACCCGCAACTGATCCCCACCAACGATGGTGCCGAAGTCATAGACCGCCGACAGCGAGCCGGTGTTCTTCGCCACGTTTTGCAGTTTTTTGCCTTTGTAGTCCGGGTCTTCGGTGACTTCGGCATCGGTGTAGGCATAGCTGCCGATCATGCTCCAGCGATCGCTGAGCTGACCGCTCAGGTCCACTTCCAGCCCCCGGGAACGCACTTCGCCGGCGGCGCTGTAAAGGGTCACCGGACCTTCGGCATTGGCCACCAGCACGTTGCGTTTCTTGATGTCGAACAGGGCGACGTTACCCGTCACACGCCCCGGAATATCCAGCTTGGCGCCGACTTCCCAGGACTTGGCTTCTTCCGGCGCGATGCTGCCGTCGAGCACGGTACTGCTGCCGCTCAACGGGGCGATGGTCGAGTTCGGTTTGAACGATTCGGTGTAGCTGCCGTAGAACGACAACGCGTCGGTGTACTTGTAGACAAGGCCGGCACGCGGCACCCATTTCTGGCCGTTGCTGTCGGTGTTGGCCTTGAACGGCACGCCTTTGCCGGCGTACTGGTCGTACTCCTGGAAACGGCCGCCGGCCACCAGAATCCACTGGTCAGTGAGGTGGATCGAGTCCTGCAGAAACAGCGAATCGCTGCGCAGCAGATCGGTCTGCGCGCTGTCCGCCGGGCTGACGGTGGTGCCGGCGACTTCACGGCCATAGACCGGGTTGAGGTAGCTGAAGGTGGTCAGGCTTTTCTGGCGGATCAGGTCTTCGCGGTAGATCTTGCGGTACTCGTCATCGACGCCGAACACCAGGTCATGTTGCATGCCCAGCGCATTCACTTTGCCTTCGAGGCTGGCCGTGGTGAAGCGGTCGGTGCTGATCGCGTTTTGCGTGCCGTCCATGCTGCGGGTCAGCGTGCCTTTTTTGGTGTCGATGGCGGTAACGCGCACTTGGCTGGCGTCGTAGGTTTCACGGTTCCAGCTGTAGCCAAAGTGCGCTTTCCAGTTGTCGTTGAGCTCGTGGTCGGCCTCGAAGTGATAGAGGTCCGAACGCCCTTCCATGTTGTTGAACGGCTCGTCCAGGCGACGCTCGCGGGAGATGTCCAGCGGGTGGTTGTCGCGTGGATCGATCAGCGTGCCACGGTCGAACGGGGTCAGGAATTCACGGTGTTCGTAGGCGAACAACAGCTTGGTGCTTTCACCGAACCAGGCCAGGGACGGCGCCACCAGCGTCTCGCGGTGGGTGCCGAAATTGCGCCAGTAATCTTCGTCTTCGTGGTCGAGCACCATGCGGTAGGCCAGCCCGGAATCACCGAGCGCGCCGGTGCTGTCGAAGCTGCCGCCGCTGCCGTTTTTGCCGTCGCCGTACGTCGAGCCACGCACGGTCAACGCGTTGTACTGTTCCAGTTCAGGTTTCTTGCTGACCATGTTGACCACGCCGCCCGGGTCCTGGATGCCGTAGAGCAACGAGGCCGGGCCCTTGAGCACTTCGACCCGATCGACTGTGGCGTTGAGACCACGGCCCTGCACCACCGGCATGCCGTCGCGCATGATCGAGCCGTTGCGGTTGTCGCCGAAACCGCGGGTCATCACCGAATCCTGGGTGCTGCCCAGCGTGTTGCCCTGGGTGATGCCGCTGACGTTGGCCAGCGCGTCGTCGAGGTTGCGCGGCGCCTGATCGCGAATGACTTGGGCCGGGATGACGTTGACGGTCTGGGGGATTTCCTGGAGCAAGGCCGAAGAGCGCATCACCGAACTGGTCGGCGGCGGCTGGTAGCTCATGGATTGATCCATCACCGAGGTGATGGTGGTCGCGCCGAGGTTCAAGGCGCCTTCGGTAGGCTGCGGTTCCAGCGCCATGGTGTGCGCATCGGTGCGACGGAAGGTCAAGCCCGAACCGCTGAGCAAACGCTGGATCGCCTGTTCGGCGCTCATCTGCCCGCTGACCGCTGGCGCGGTCATGCCGTACGGCGCTTCATCGGTGTAGACGACGCTGATGCCGGTGATCCGGCTGAAGTCGCTCAGGGCCTGGGGCAGCGGTTTGGCGGCCATCGCGAAGCTGAACTGCGTGCGCTGCTGCGTCGTGCCCGCTTCAGCGGCCAATGCCACGCTCAATGGCAGCAATGCCAATGCCGAAATGCTCAGCGCCGAAGCGCCCAACCACTGTTTGACCGAACCCGATTTTGCCCTGGACTTCATTGCTCATGACCTGTGTAGAACCGCTACGGATGCGAATGACTCGCAGTTTCAGTCACTACACGGATGGGGCTTGGGTTTACCTCACCATCATTTTGAAAATATTTTTATTTGAGTGATGGGGTGTTTGATTTGACGCCTTCGCGGGCAAGCCTCGCTCCTACAGGGCAGTGTGATCCGTAGGAGCGAGGCTTGCCCGCGAAGAGGCCGGACGCCTCAACGCAAAATAATCAAATGCCCCACGGCATGCTGCTCAAACCCCATCACCCCCTGCAACGAACTCAACACCGCCTGCGGATCCTTGCTCGGAAAACTGCCACTGACCCGCCGCGCCGCCAGCTCATCGTCGAGCAGCACAATCCGCCCCGGGTAGTAACGTCGCAAATCCTGCACCACGTCAGCCAGTGGCGCCTTGTAGTAATTGAGCCAACCCTGACGCCACGCCAACTGCGCTTCGCTGTCCACGGCATGGAGTTTTTCCGCCGTGCCTTCGCCGTAAGCCACTTGTTGGCCGGCGGTCAGAACCTGCTGCTCGGCATGCTTGTCTGCCGTCACGCCGACCCGGCCGGACAACACCGTCACTTGCGCGCCGTGAGGTTGCAAACGCACTTCAAACTGCGTCCCCAGCACCCGCGCCTGGCCCTTTTCAGCCTCAACCACAAACGGCTCGCCGGTGTGCGTCACGCTGAAAAATCCGGCGCCGCGACGCAACTGCACGTGACGCTCACCGCGACTGAAATCCACCGCGATGGCGCTGTCGGCATCCAGCGTGACCTGCGATTGATCCGCCAGCGTGACGGTGCGAACTTCCCCCGGCGCCGACACATAGTCAGCGCCCAGATCATCCACCCAGCGCATCGGTTGCCAGCCTGAACCGAGGCTGACCATCAACAACAGGCACGCCGCCATTGCCAGCGCTCCAGACCAGCGCCGAACGCTGCTGCGCCGCGAGCGATTCATCGCGTTGAGGTAACCCTGCAAGGCAAACGCGTCTTCGTTGGCCAGCGTCCGCGCCGGGCCTTCGCTCAATTCCCACACCACTTGCGCCTGGGCATAGGCCTCGGCATGCGCGGGGTCGGCCTGCAACCAATGGCTGAAAGTAGCCTGATCACCGCTGCTCGGCTGGTCATGCAGCAGACTCAGCCAGGCGAAAGCGGCCTGTTCCTGAGCGGGCGTCGGGGTGACGCGTTCGATGTGATTCACGGTGCTTTCCCTGGCGTGCGCGGTTCGGGGTCCCGCAGGCTGGCCTTGCAGGCTTCGAGGGCGCGCATCATATGTTTTTCCACGGCGCTTTGGGACAAACCCATGGCCTTGGCGATCTCGGCGTATTTGCGGCCATGGATGCGATTGAGCAAAAAGATCTGCCGCGTGCGCTCGGGCAACGCACGCAACGCCGCTTCGACATGGCGCAAATCGTTGCCGGCTTCCAGCGCGGCTTGCGGCTCACTGCCGTGGCTGTCCGGTTGATCCGGTTGCCAGCCTTCAGTGACCCGCACCCGCGTGCCTTCGCTGCGCAAGTGGTCGATGGCAATGTTGCCGGCACAACGCAACAGGTAGGTGCTGAGCTCTTCGACCTGCACCAGCGGCCGGCGCCAGAAGCGCAAAAACAAATCCTGCACCAGGTCCGCCGCCGTTGCCCGACAGCCGACGCGACGGTTCACCAGCGCTTCCATCTGCGAACGCTGGGACAAGAACACTTGCAGGAAATGCGCACGTGCTCCGCGAGGTTCGTCGTCATGGGAATCCGGAGGGCTAGTCATCATCGGGTCAGTACTGCGCAAACGCGGCAACGGGGCTGACGAGCAGGCTCAATGCAGCCATCGACAGCGCCAGGCGCGGGCGATACGGCATCAACAGCACCAGCAGCAACGCGCTGAGCATCAACACCGCACACCATTCCACCAGGCCAAGTCCCCAGCCGGTCGAAGACACCGCCGCCCACAGAGACAAGACCAGCAACAGCCAGCCACCCAGTTTCAATAACCGACGACGACGGGCCGTCGGCTTGCCGCCCAACAGTTCGGCGTGATGCCGATCCATCGATAAACACAGTGCGGTGAAACCGCCGTAACAGAGCAACAGCGACAGCAACATTCAGTTCGCCTCTCGCTCAAAGGTGATCGGTTGTGCACGCTGCCGGATGACGATCCTGGCCTGTCCCGAACGCTGCATTTTCCACGCAGCCCAGGCGAAAAACACACCGCTGCCCAGGCACGTCAGATCGAAACCGGCCATCGCCCAATCGCCCTGGGCCAGCGTGTTTCCCAAGTGAAACGGCGTGGTCATGGCGTTCAGCAGCGGCATCGCGCCAAACAGCAATGCCACCAGTGCCAATTGCTCGATCCACGCCGTGCGGCCCCGGCGGACCATGGCATGCAGCACACTCAAACCCCAGACGATGAAGAAGCTGTTCACCTCCCAATCCGCACGTCCGGCCATGTCGACCGGCAACACCCGATTGGCCCAAAAGAACGCCGCCACCGCCACCATCAACCCGGACATGCTGGCAATGTTCAGCACTTCCACCAGTCGCAATTCGAACGGCATCACCGCACTTTTCGCGTGTTTGAGCTGACGCTTGCCGAGCCAGATCACCAGCCCGGTGCCGATCATCGCCGTGCCGGCCAACCCGCAAATGAAGTACAACCAGCGCAGCACCGGGCCGGCGAAATGGCCCATGTGCAAACCATAGAAACTGCCGGCAATCGCCCTCGGCAGCGATTGCTCCGGGGTCGTGCCGAGCAATTGCCCGGTCACGCCGTTGAAGGTCACCGCGCGGCCGAAGTCGTGGACCACGCGGTCCGCGCCATCACGCACGAGCACCACCGAGGCATTCGCGTCGCCCGGATTGTTCACCGTCAGCCGCCCGACGCGCCCGCCCGACCACTGCTCGCGCGCCTTTTCCAGCAGCGGTGCCAGCGGCGCCAACTGCGCCGGTTTGTCCGCACGCTCCGGAGCCGTGGAAGCCGGGAACACCTCATCGTAAAACGCCCGCGCATCACCGTTGTACGCGGCAAGAATGCTCGCCGGCATCACCATCGACATGAAAATCACCAGGCTGCTGTAGGTGATCATCAGGTGAAACGGCAGCACCAGCACACCCACCGCATTGTGCCCGTCGAGCCAGGAACGCTGGCCCTTGCGCGGGCGGAAGGTGAAGAAGTCCTTGAAGATTTTCTTGTGGGTGATGATCCCGCTGATCAGCGCGACGAACATCACCATGGCGGCGATGGTCGACAACCAGCGGCCCCACGGATAAGGCATTTGCAGCTGAAAGTGGAAACGGTAGAAAAACTCGCCGCCGGTGGTTGCCCGGCCCTGCACTTCGGCGCCGGTTTGCGGGTCGAGGAGTTTTTCTGTGAACTGGCCGCGTTCGCCACGTTTGGCCGGGGTTTGCTGCCAGCGTACCGACAGGCCGGGTTCGCGGGCATCGGGCAGGTCGATGAGCCAGCGCGAGGCTCCCGGGGCGTGTTGCTGAAGGTAGTTTTGCGCCACGGTCAGGCTGGCTTCGGAAGTCACCGAACGCGCAGGGATTTCCGGCTGCATCCAGTGGCTGATCTCGTCCTTGAAATACGCGAGTGTGCCGGTGAGGAAAATCGCGAACAGCAACCAGCCGAAGATCAACCCGGCCCAAGTGTGCAACCAGGCCATGGCCTGACGAAAGCCCTCTTTCATGTGCGGCCCATCCAGTACGCGAGGCCCGAAATCGCCGCCAGCACCAGGCTTGGCACGATCAACCCGAGCCAGGCCCGCCATGCGCTGCGGCAGGCGAAGCACCAGATCACTGCGCCGAGGTAGGCCAGAAACGAAGTCATCATCCCGGTCACCACGGCGTCGGCGCGGGCCATGGGCACCCACAGCGTCAGGCTGACACTGGCCAGCGCCGCAACGATGTAGCCGCCCAGCACGGCGGCCAGCACCCGGGAGGTGACGGCCAATCGATAGGACACGGGGATTACTTTCATGTTTCGACCTTGAAACCGGTGAGGCCTGGGGAAAATCACGAGGCCAGGGTCGCAATATTAATGATAAATATTCTCATACGCAAAAGAGATACGATCAGCGCCGATTGCCGGAGCGGGTTCTCGCCTCTACAATGCGAACAATTCTTGTTCTCTAACGCATTAAACCGCGCTCGGAGTTACCGTTGCAGCCAGCCCACACCGTCGAAGTCCTCTATCACGCCCATCACAACTGGCTCACCGGTTGGTTGCGGCGCAAGCTCGGCTGCCCGGACAGCGCGGCAGATCTGGCCCAGGACACGTTCATGCGGGTGCTGACCGCACGAGACACGCCGCAGATCATCGAGCCGCGAGCGTTCCTTACCACCCTCGCCAAACGCGTGCTGTCCAATCATTACCGCCGTCTGGATCTGGAGCGCGCCTACCTCGACGCCCTGGCGCAGATGCCGGAAAGGGTCGCGCCGTCGGAAGAAGAACGGGCGATCATCCTGCAAACCCTGATGGAGCTGGACCAGTTGCTCGACGGTTTGCCGCGCCTGGTCAAGCGCGCATTTCTGCTGGCCCAGGTCGATGGCCTGACGTATCCACAAATCGCCACCGAGCTGGGGATTTCCATCGCCACGGTCAAGCGGCACCTGAATAAAGCGGCGATGCGCTGCTACTTCGCCCTATGAACGGCACCCCGGATTTTTCACCGCAAGTCGCCGAGCAGGCGGTGCAGTGGTTGATGAAAATGCAGCAAGGGCCGTTGAGCCCGCGCCAGCAAAACGCCTGGCAGCAATGGCTCGATGCGCACAGCGAGCATCAACGGGCGTGGGAGCATATTCAGCGGGTCAACCAGCGCCTGCGCGGTTTGTCTTCGCCGCTGGCGCATGCGGCCCTGAATGCACCGACGTCCAGCAGCCGGCGTCAGGCGCTGAAGTTGTTGCTGATTCTTGGTGCCGGTTCGGCCGTCACCTGGGGCATGCGCGAGCACAACCTGCTGCCACCGTTGCTGGCCGACTACCGCAGCCCCATTGGCCAGCGGCGCAAGATCGCGCTCGCAGACGGCAGCCAATTGCAACTCAATACCGCAAGTTCGGCGGATGTGCGGGTCGAGGGTCAGCAACGGCTGATCCGTTTGCTTGAAGGCGAGATGCTGCTGACGACGTCCAAAACGTTTCAAGTGCGCACGGCACAAGGCTTGTTGAAAACCGAAGGGGCGCGCCTGAACGTTCGGCAGCTTGCGGATCGCACTCAGGTCGCGGTGTTTGAAGGCCATGTCGAATTGACGCCTGATGGCGGTTCTCCCTGGGTACTGCAAAGCGCCCGGCAGTTGAGTTTTGATGCTCGCGGAATCGGCAACCCTGTGCCTCTGGACGCCAACAGCGGCGCCTGGGCCGACGGCATGCTGGTGGCTGCGCACATGCGCCTCGGGGATTTCCTTGAGGAACTTGGCCGCTATCGTCGCGGGCAGCTCAATTGCGATGCGAAAGTTGCGGACTTGTTGATCTCCGGGACTTATCCACTGGACGACAGCGAGCGGATTCTGGATCTGCTGGAAATCAGTTTGCCGGTGAAGGTGAAGCGCTTTACGCGGTATTGGGTAACCGTCGAATCGCGCGCCTGACTCTTGTAGGAGCCGGCTTGCTGCGGGCGGCGTTCCGACGATCGGCACGCCGCGGTCTGTCTGATACACCGCCTTCGCCGGCAAGCCAGGCTCCTACAGTTACGGTGTTTGTTCAGAAATCCTGTGGCAGCGGGGTTGCTTGCGAGAGCCCCCAAAAATATTCACACAACCGTGAGCCGTTTTTCAGATCTGGCGTGACAGAGAAAGAAAGCCACCTTGATTCCACCTTCTCAGGATCGTCCTCCATGCACCCCACCCGCCTCACCCCGCTGGCCCGCACGTTGCGCCAACTCTTGCTGGGCGCCAGCCTGAGCTTCGGCGCGTTGCCACTCGCCCACGCAGACGATGCCAAGCCGTACCACATCGCGCCATCGTCGCTGGAAAACGCCCTCAACCAGTTCGGCCGTGAAGCCGGCGTGTTGATTTCGTTTGGCTCGCAAGTCACCAGCGGTGTGCAGAGTCGTGGCCTGGAGGGCAACTACACCGCCGAACAGGGCTTGAACGCCTTGCTCGAAGGCACCGGCCTGCAGGCCCGCGCCGAAGGCAACAACGCGTTCAGCCTGCAACCGGTGGGCAATGCTGCGCTGGAGCTGGACACGTCCAAAGTGGTCGGCGACTGGCTCGGCGATGCGCAGCAAATCAACGTCTTCGAGCATCCCGGCGCGCGTGACGTGATCCGCCGCGAGGAGTTCGAACGCCAGGGCGCAACCCAGGCCAGGGACGTGCTCAACCGCATCCCCGGCGTCAACGCGCCGGACAACAATGGCACCGGCAGCCATGACATGGCACTGAACTTCGGGATTCGTGGTCTCAATCCGCGCCTGGCATCGCGCTCGACGGTGTTGATGGATGGCATCCCGGTGCCCTTCGCGCCTTACGGTCAGCCACAGTTGTCGTTCGCGCCGATCAGCATGGGCAACATGGACGCGGTCGACGTGGTGCGCGGCGGCGGCGCGGTGCGTTACGGCCCGCAAAACGTCGGCGGCGTGGTCAACTTCGTGACCCGCGCGATTCCCGACGAGCCCACGGTGAAAGGCGGTTTCCAGACCGAAACCAGCCCCTCCTCCAGCCACGACGGTTTCAAGACCACCGGCAACCTGCTGGCCGGCGGCACTGGCGACAATGGCCTGGGCGGCGCGTTGTTGTATTCCGGCACACGCGGTGGCGACTGGCGTGAACACAGCGACACCGAGATCGACGACCTGATTCTCAAAGGCAAATACCAGCTCGACGACGCCAACAGCTTCAACGCCATGGCCCAGTATTACGAAGGCAAGGCCGACATGCCCGGTGGCCTGAACGTTGCCGATTATGATGCCGATCCGTACCAGTCGACCCGCCCGAAAGATCAGTTCTGGGGCCGCCGGACGATGTTCAACTTCGGCTATCGCTATCAGGAAGATCGCCGCGAATTCACCGCTAACACCTTCTTCACCAAAACCCTGCGCAGCGGCTATCTGGATCAGGGCACGTTCCTGTCGCTGTCACCGCGCGAGTACTGGGTACGTGGCCTGGAAACCCGCTTCGCCCAAGGCTTTGATGTTGGCCCGACCAGCCATGAAGTCGGTGTCGGCTATCGCTACATCAACGAGGCCGGCCACGAACTGCGCTATCGCACGCCGATTGCCAGCAACCAATACCCGACCACCAACAGCCGCAACGATCGTGATACACGCGGCGGCACCGAGGCCAACGCGTTCTTTATCGATGACCGGATCGACATCGGCAAATGGACGGTGACGCCGGGTATCCGCTACGAAATGATCGAATCGCAACAGACCAACAACCTGACGAACGAGAAGTACAAGGGCGACTACAACACCGCCCTGCCGGCGCTGAACGTGCTCTATCACCTGACCGACAGCTGGAACCTCTACGCCAACACCGAAGGTTCGTTCGGCAGCGTGCAATACAGCCAGATGCCAAACCGCGTGACCAGCGGCGAAGTCAAACCGGAAAAAGCGCGCACCTGGGAACTGGGCACCCGCTACGACAACGGTGCGTTACGCGCGGAAATCGGCGCGTTCCTGATCAACTTCGACAATCAGTACGAAAGTAATCAGACCAACGATTCGGTGATCGCTCGGGGCGAGACTCGCCATCAGGGCATCGAAACCAGCGTCAACTACGCACTCGATGATGTGAGCCCGGCACTGGCCGGTTTCGATGTCTACGCCACGTACGCCTATGTGGACGCGACCATCCGCGAAGACGGGCCGAACAAGGGCAATCGTGTGCCGTTCTCCTCGAAACACAAGGGCACCGTGGGCGTCGGTTACACCGAAGGCGCGTGGAAGTTGAACCTGGACAGCAGCTATCAGAGCGACCAGTTTGCCGACAACGCCAATACGTCGAAAGAAAGTGCCGACGGCAGCACGGGCACGATTCCTGGCTACATGCTGTTCAGCAGCCGCGCGGCGTATGACTTCGGGCCGAAGTTGTCGGATTTGAATGTGGCGGTGGGGGTGAAAAACATCTTCAACCACCAGTACTTCACACGCTCGTTCGATGACAACAACAAGGGCAAGTACGTCGGGGAACCGCGGACGGTGTATGTGCAGACGTCGGTGGCGTTCTGATCTGAAACTGAACAGCCTCGCTGCAATTCACCCCTGTAGGAGCGAGGCTTGCCCGCGAAGGCGATTTAACGAGCGACATATGCGCTGGATTTCCGGGCCTCTTCGCGGGCAAGCCACGCTCCTACAAGGAATCGCGGCGCCGCGATAATCGGCACAAACAACAACGGGCCTGCAATGCAGGCCCGTTTTTCGTTGGGACGTTAAATCAGGCGTCAGCCGTTTTGTGCAGCCTGTTCATTCTCGAGAAACTCGTCTTCCAGCAGCGCATCGGCTGCACGCCTCTCAAACGGCACCACAGCGGCACGTGGTTTGCCCCGCAGTTTGCCGAACAGATGTTCCAGTGCATGTTCGAGTTTTTCAGCCGCACCGTCGATCGCCAGTTCCAGGTTTTCGGCTTTATGGGTGACAGAAATCGGTTGGTGGCCTTTTGGCCGCGCTTCCAGCTGGCAGCGCAAATCATGGGGACCGGGCTTGTCGCCGTTCTCGTCCCGCAGATGGACCTCGACGCGTGTCAGGTCCTCTTCATAACGTTCGAGCGTGCTCTCAATGGTAGTACGTACCCACTCCTCCAGTCGGATGCTGCTTTGAATATGGTTATCGCTGTTGACTTGGATTTGCATAGTTCATCCCTTATTTCAGCTAGCTCGCGAGAGGCCCCTCGGCTGGCCCTTGGGCGTCATCACCGTGACCTCTTGGTTACACAATCGGTCTGTACGACGAACAATTCAACCCCTGAAAAAAGATAAATTTTCATACGCAAAAAAAGCCGGACAAGGAGCAAAAGCGCTGTTAAGGTCGGGAGTTGGGTCGCTTCACTTCTTTGTCATAATTACTCACATCTGCCGCTCCGCCAGCGGGTGCAGGCTGCGAAAAATACCCGCCTCCTCTACCAGCCAGTCATGTACTGCGCGCACGCCCGGATGGCTCAGCGCCCCCGGCGCATACAGCAACACGTAACGTTTGTGATTGGGCACCGCCAGACCGAACGGCACAATCAACGTCCCGCGCTCCAGCTCATCGTTCAACAGCGTTCGCCGCGCAATCGCCACGCCCATGCCGGCAATCGCCGCTTCGATGGTCAGGTGATTGCGATTGAACGTGTGCCCGCGCCGCACGTCCGCGCCTTCGAAGCCGATGGCGTTGAGATAGAACTCCCACTCCGCGTACTCGTAACTGCCGCGCCAGGCCGTAATGTCGTGCAACAGCGGAAAGTGCGACAGGTCTGCCGGGCCATGCAACGGCGGCCGCCCGCGCAACAGACTCGGCGCGCACACCGGGAAGATCTGTTCGTCGAGCAAGGTTGTGGATAACAAGCCAGGGTAGCTGCCGTCGTTCAGGTCGATGGCCAGGTCAAAGTCGCCCTCATGCAACGGCACGCTGCTGTCCTCGGCCACCAGGCGCAGCTGAATGTCCGGAAAACGCTGCTGCAAGCGCGGCAGACGCGGGGTCAGCCATTTGCTCAGGAACGATGGAATCGACCGTACCCGCAGAATTCCGCTGATCATTCCCGCGTCCAGTCGTCGCAATTCCGCGTCGATGCTGCCGTAAGCCTCGTTGACCGTAATGGCCAGTCGCTGGCCTTGCGCGCTCAACTCCACGCCTCGGGCACGCCGGTGGAACAGTCGAAACCCCAGCCGCTCTTCCAGTTGTCGGATCTGCTGACTGACCGCCCCCGGCGTGATGTGCAGTTCTTCGGCGCAGCGGGTGAAGGACAAGTGCCGTGCGGCACAGGAAAACACGTGCAGCCAGACGTAAGTCTGGGCGTGCAATTGGCGACTCATTGTTTAGTCCTGCTAAAGGCTGTCTTAGGAAGTTTCGTTGGTCACGTAGGACCGAGGTAGGCAGTATCGCCGACATTGCGCTTGTCCTACAAAAATGGCAGCGATTTCTCTTCCATTGCTTGTATAGGCTTTAGCATGGCTATCAGTGTTTTTGATCTTTTCAAAGTCGGCATCGGTCCGTCCAGTTCTCACACCGTCGGCCCGATGCGCGCCGCCGCGACCTTTGCCCAGGCACTGATTGACCAGCATTTGCTGGACGCCGTACGCCGAGTGGAAATCCGCCTGTACGGCTCCCTTTCCGCCACCGGCGTCGGCCACGCCACCGACCGCGCCTGCGTCATGGGCCTGATGGGCGAATGGCCGGACAGCATCGACCCGACCAGCATCGACAGCCGCATCAAAACACTGCTCGAGACCGGCGAACTGAATCTCGCCGGCAAAAAAACAATCGCCTTCAACTGGCAACGCGATCTCCTGCTGCTCGACGAGAGCCTGCCCTACCACCCCAACGCCATGTCGCTGACAGCTTTCGGAGACACCGGTGAGCTGTCGGAGCAAACGTACTACTCGATCGGCGGCGGTTTCATCATTGAAGCGGCCGAAGCTGAGTCCGGCATCGCGCCGACCAGCGACGTGGTGCTGCCGTACGATTTTTCCAGCGCCGCCGAATTGCTCAAGCTCTGCAATCAGCATGGCCTGCGGGTTTCCGAGTTGATGATGGCCAACGAACGGGCCTGGCGCAGCGAAGCCGAAATCCGTCAGGGCTTGCTGCACATCTGGTCGGTGATGCGCGAGTGCGTCGAGCAGGGTTTACGCCACGAAGGCATCCTGCCCGGCGGTCTGAATGTTCCGCGCCGCGCAGCGAAATTGCACCGCAGCCTGTTGGAAATCGGCAAGCCGAATGTCATCACTTCGACACTGTCGGCGATGGAATGGGTGAACCTGTTTGCCCTCGCCGTGAACGAAGAAAACGCCGCCGGCGGACGGATGGTCACCGCGCCTACCAACGGCGCGGCCGGGATCATTCCCGCCGTCCTGCACTACTACATGAAATTCAACCCGGACGCGTCGGACGATGACGTCGTTGCGTTCTTTTTGGGCGCCGCGGCCGTAGGCATTCTCTGTAAGAAAAACGCCTCGATCTCCGGCGCCGAAGTCGGCTGTCAGGGCGAAGTCGGTTCGGCGTGCGCCATGGCCGCCGCCGGTCTGGCCGACGTACTGGGCGCCACGCCCGAGCAACTGGAAAACGCCGCCGAAATCGGCCTGGAACACAACCTGGGCCTGACCTGCGACCCGGTCGGCGGCCTGGTGCAAGTGCCGTGTATCGAGCGCAACGCCATCGCGGCCGTGAAGGCGATCAACGCCACGCAAATGGCCCTGCGCGGCGACGGCAAACACTTCATTTCCCTGGACCGGGTGATCCGCACCATGCGCGATACCGGCGCCGACATGCACGACAAATACAAAGAGACTTCACGGGGCGGCCTGGCTGTCAGCTGGGTGGAGTGCTGAGGAGCATTCCCGACCGTCCGCAACACGTGAGCCCGAGCAAGAATAATAACGAGGCCAATAACGATGACCGATGTACGTACACCTGCTGCCGATAATCCTGCTGTAGACCTGACACGCAATACAGAAACAGCCCACAAGGGTTGGAGCAAACACGACACCACCTGGATGCTGGGCCTCTACGGCACGGCGATTGGCGCCGGCACGCTGTTCCTGCCGATCAACGCCGGCGTGGGTGGCTTCTGGCCGCTGCTGATCCTGGCGGTGCTGGCGTTTCCGATGACCTTCTTCGCCCACCGCGGCCTGACTCGCTTCGTGCTGTCGGGACGCTCCGGGGACATCACCGAAGTGGTGGAAGAACACTTCGGCATCGGTGCCGGCAAGCTGATCACGCTGCTGTATTTTTTCGCGATCTTCCCGATTCTGCTGGTGTACAGCGTGGCGCTGACCAACACCCTCAGCAGTTTCATGGAGCACCAGTTGCACATCACCCCGCCACCTCGGGCGGTGCTGTCGCTGGGGCTGATCCTTGGTTTGATGGCGATTGTCCGCTGCGGCCAGGGCGTCATCGTCAAATGCATGAGCGTGCTGGTTTACCCGTTCGTCGCGGCGTTGCTGCTGCTCGGCATCAGTCTGATTCCGAACTGGAACGGCGCGTTCTTCGCCACCGCCGGTGACGGCATGCCGATGCCGCTGTTCTTCAAAACGCTGTGGCTGGCGATCCCGGTGATGGTGTTTTCGTTCAACCATTCGCCGATCATCTCCGCCTTCGCTGTCGATCAGAAGCAGCGGTACGGCGAGCAGGCCGAGCGCAAGAGCAGCGGCATCCTCGCCATTGCCCACGGGATGATGGTGGTGACCGTGATGTTCTTCTGTTTCAGCTGCGTGCTGGCCCTGTCCCCGGCTGATCTGGCGGCGGCGAAGGCACAGAACATCTCGATCCTGTCGTACCTGGCCAACCACTTCCAGACCCCGGTCATTGCCTACGCCGCGCCGCTGATTGCGCTGGTGGCGATCACCAAATCCTTCCTCGGCCATTACATCGGCGCCAGCGAAGGCTTTCAGGGCCTGATCGTGAAAAGCCTGCGTGGCCGTGGCCGGGTGATGTCGGCGAGCTGGCTGAACCGCATGACTGCATTGTTCATGATCCTCAGCTGCTGGGCCGTGGCCACTTTCAACCCGAGCATCCTCGGCATGATCGAAACCCTCGGCGGGCCGATCATTGCGTGCCTGTTGTTCCTGATGCCGATGTACGCCATCCGCCGCGTGCCGGCTTTGCGCCAGTATTCGGGCCAGGCGTCGAACGTGTTCGTGGTGTTGATCGGTCTGATTGCACTGTCTGCGATCATCTACTCATTCATGCCCTGAAACGGGCAACGTTCTTGTAGGAGCGAGCCTGCTCGCGATGGACTTCAGAGCGCCACGTTTACCCGGTAAACACGCGTTATCGTTGACGAACATCGCGAGCAAGCTCGCTCCTACATTGTTCGACAATCTTTCCGGCATGCCCCTTGCTACATCCCTGACGAGGCAAAAAGGATGTTTGAAAACCTCAGCGAGCGACAGGCCAATGGTCCGGTGTTGCGAACCAACCCGATCATGGCCGGTCAACAACTGCACGTTCAATCAGGCGGTGACGCATCATGGACAACCCTTTTCAGCTCATTACCGATGCCTTTGCACCGGATTACCAGATCAACCTGAGCATTCAGGGGCTGGACGGCAGCATCATGCTGACCCTCTCCAACAGCGGCCGCGTCGTGGCCAAGCGAATGATCAGCGCCGAACAACGCAATGACCCCAAGCGCCTCAAACGCCTGGTGCAAAGTATTCAATTCGGCATCGCCATCGAGCAGGGTCACAGCGCAATGACCATCCTCGAAGCCATGACCGACAGCGACAATCGCACCCCGCCGCCGCCATCGACCAAAGCCCACCCGCGCCCCGCCATGCGGTTTTAAATCTCGCCCTTCTCCACTTCGGGATGCTCACCGGAACCCGCACCGGTCTTGCGTTGCGGGTGTTCGATCTTCACCGAAGGGAATTGCGACGAGGCGTAACGCACCACCAGAATCGCAAACGCCAGCAGCAGAATCCCGCCGCACAGGTAAATGATGCCCAGGTCCGGCGGATTGTGGTGCGAGACGTTGGAGATCAACAACCGCGTCAGCGCGGTGATCGCCACGTAGATCAGGAAACGCACCGGCATGTGATTGGTCTTGAAGTAAATCCCGACCATTGCGCCCAGTTCGAGGTAGATGAACAGCAGCAAGATGTCGTCGATCTTGATGTGCCCCGCTTCGATCATCCCCAGAAACTCCATCACCGCCGCCCACGCGGTCACCGCACCGATGGCGAACAACGCCAGGTAGTGGAAAGTCTCGACGAACAGATTGCCCAGGGATTCGGCCAGTTGGTGCACGTTCTGCCGCAGGTTCTCGGCCCAGTTGATTTTCACGATGATTCTTCCTTAGCTCGGTTCGAGCGGATGATGCGGGTTGGACGTGACGGTTGTTCTGCATGCAGAAAAAAGGCCAGAGGTTGATGGTGAGATGGCGATAGGCTGCCAGTGGACACTTTTGTGGTGTCTGGACGGGCGCCTTCGCGGGCAAGCCTCGCTCCTACCTAGCGGTATTGCCCTGTAGGAGCGAGGCTTGCCCGCGAAGGGAACGCCACGATTCAACTGAACAAACGCTGATTTCGGTCTACATTAAAAAGCCACTACCCAAAGCGCAGGGATTCGCTTATCCTTTTCGCTGTATAAAAACACAGTGGTCGAAACAGACAACTATCGTGAAGGCATGTGAGGTGGTGAATGGCCGTCGAAGTGGTATACCGCAGCAGCCGAGATCTGGAGCGCTTGTTCATGGATAAAGCCGAAGCTGACCGTCATGACAAAATGCTCGAACTGGCCGAATTGCTGGCTGAAGTGTTGCAAAAAGCCGTTCCGTCCCTGACCGAGCAGCAAGTGGAAGAAGCCGGGATCTACATGGCGAAGAATCGCGATGTGTTCGCCAAGGCGTTCAAGAGCCAGCCGGATGCGTTGTCCGAGCTGCTGAGCGCGCCTGTTGAAGTCGCGGAACAGGTTGAAGTGGCAGAAACAGCTGAGCCGACCAAGCCAGCCAAAGCCGCTAAAACGCCGAAGTAAGCAACACCCGAATTGAACAGGCCCTGAGTCGAATGACTCAGGGCCTTTTTCATGCCTGCGAAAAACGCGGCTCAAACCGTTCGCGGCGTTCGCTCGTCTGCAGCTGTCGAGCTTCCACGTACTGACGCACCCCATGGCGACTGCGGAGAAAGTCCCTGGATGACGTAGAGATACGTTTCTTGCGCAGCGTAGTCGAGCACGCTGATCAAACCGCCGACATAGCTACCGTTGTAAAGGAAACCATCAAAGTTATAGGTCACTGTGAAGGTGATCTGTGCCTCGGCACTTTTGCCCGAGGCCTCGATGATCGTGCCCGCCAACGTTGCTGGCGATACGGTGCTTCCCTCGTACGGGATCGGATCCTGGTAGAAATCCGGTAGCGCCAATGCGCCCGTCACCGAATCGGTGTCGAACGTCAACGTGCCGCTCTGCCAAACCTGCAACCCGTTCGGGTTGGCGCTCGCGTCGAACAGGCTGACGGAGAAGGTGTAAGAAGTGCTCATGATTTCACCCATGGCTGTTCAACGACGTTCAACAGGTAGACCTCTTCACTGTCAGGCGTCAGTGAAAACAGGTAGCCATTGTTGAGGAAGTCCTCGTGATCGCTGACATCGATGGGCCAACCGGGGTACTGATTACCGTCGGCGTCCAGCACCCACATGAACTTGACGTTGTAGTCTGTCGGGGTGGCCGATTTGTAGACACCGCCGGCGACCTGCGTCCCGTCGTCAAACCGCGCCCACGCCATGACGACCGGCGAGCCAACACTGATTTCATCGGGCACCGGGGTATTGCCCTGCATGATCAGCGTCCACGCCTCTTTACCGCCTGCAGGAAGCGTCATTCGCGCAACGTATTGCGGCGTCGGCGATCCTGCTGCCTGTCCCGTAACGGCACCCTGACCAACGCCCGTGCCCTGCGCGACATTGAGGGTATAACCAAACGTGTTTTCACCGGGCTGCTGCACCGGGCCGGTGATGGTGCAGATCAGGCCATTTTGCTGGGCGACCTCCACGTAGGGGTCCCAGGAACCGGGCGTCGATCCCGAATTGATAACGCAGTTGATGGCCGGGTTTTCAGACTGGTAGAGGGTGAAGAAGACGTTGCCGTCGTTGTCCCATAAACCGGTGCTCACCGGACCTGCGGTGCCGGGGGTGAAAATAGTGATCTGCCCGCCGTAATTGGCGCCGTTATCGTCGCTGACAAACGACACGCCAATATCAAGGCTGGAGTTGATCGTGAAATTGCAGGTGAGAGAAGAACTGGAAGACATGATTCGCTCCTTGAAATCACGAAAAAGCAGTGCGCCAGTCATGATTGCCCAGACGCTGGCAGGCCCTCATCAACCGGGCGGGTGGCGTTGCGCCATCCCGCTTGCAGCGTAGTCAGGTCTTTAGAATTTGCCAGCGAGGTGAAGGACGCGGCGAGCCTTTACCGGTACAAGACTTTCTCCGCCAACTCGTCCGCCACTCGGGCGGGGGAACGTTTCTCAGCCTGGGCATGGGCGAACACTTCGGTCAGCCGTGAGCTGATTTTCGACAAGTGTGCGGTGATGGTCGTCAGCTCTTCGCCACGGTGTTTGAGCGACACGTAAATCAGCCCGCCGGCATTGATCACATAATCCGGCGCATAAAGAATGCCTCGCCGTTCCAGTTGATCCGCGACATCCAGATGAGTCAGTTGGTTATTCGCCGAACCGGCCACTGCCGAGCATCGCAGTTGCGTAACGGTGTTGCTGTTGAGCACGCCGCCGAGGCCGCACGGCGCGAGAATATCGCAGGGCGTGCTGAGCAACGCCTCGTTGGCAATCGGGTGAGCGCCGAGTTGCTCCATCGCCAGTTGCACTTTGCCGTGATCGATGTCGCTGACCAGCAGTTCGGCACCGGCAGCGTGTAACTGCTCGGCCAAGGCATAACCGACATTGCCCAGGCCTTGAATGGCCACGCGCAGGCCTTCGAGGTTGTCGCTGCCCAGGCGGGCCATGGCGGTGGCACGAATGCCGGTGAATACGCCCATCGCCGCGTGAGGCGCCGGGTCGCCCGCCGAAGTGGTGCTGGTGACGTGCTGGGTCTGTTGGGCGATGCAATCCATGTCCGCCACTGAGGTACCGCTGTCGATGGCCGTGATGTAGCGCCCGTCGAGCTGATTGATGCAGCGCCCGAACGCTTCGAACAGCGCGGCGCGGTTTTCCACATGGACCGGTCGAACAATCACCGCCACGCCGCCACCCTGAGCCAGGCCGGCCAGTGCCGCCTTGTAACTCATGCCTTGAGCCAGACGAATGGCATCCTCGACCGCGGACTCGTCGCTTGGATAGGCAAGGTAACGACACCCGCCCAGGGCAGGCCCCAGACGGCTGTTATGAATAGCAATGACCGCCTTCAACCCGGTGACCGAGTCGACGCTCAGATGCAGCGATTCAAGGCGAGTGCTTTGCATGAGAGCGAACATCGTAGGGGCTCCCGAATCACTTCTTGTAGTCGCCAGTATAGGCTTGCGCCCAAAATTTGCAGAAGCGCACCGGAATAAGCGGCGCCGCCATTCAGGCTTTCGGACATAACCTGCGCGGCACTGGACGAATGCCGCAGGGGAGGCTAAAACGAGGCATGTCCCGGAGATTTTGATGACGCCCCGCCAACGCTTTTTCGACTGCCTGCAACGATCACCGCCCGCGCTGTTCGAAGCGGCGCTGTGGATTGCCGTCGAGCACGATAAAGAGGTGGATCCGCAGGCGGTACTGGCAAATTTCAAGGACCTGCAACAACGCGTCAGTTACGGCTTGCCGATGTTGCCGGTCAGCGAGCTGGCCCAGCCGCTGTTGCGACGCCTGAATGATCTGGGATACGCCCAGGACGATTTCACGCCATTGCGACCGCAAGTGGCCTTGCTCGACAAAGTGCTGGAGCGCCGACGTGGCCAGCCATTGGCCCTGGGCCTGATTGCACTGGAACTGGCCAGAGGCCTGGAAATCCCCCTGGTCGGGGTCAACTTCCCAGGGCATTTCCTGCTGCGGGTTCCGGGGGCCGATCACCTGCTGGACCCTTGCGGCGGTCGACGGTTGTACCCCAACGATTGCCGGGAACTGCTGCAACGCCAGTACGGCCCGAACATGAAACTCAGCGCCGAACATTTGCTGACGGCCGAGCCGGTGCAAATGCTCCAGCGGTTATCACGCAACCTGCGCCAGTTGCACCTTTCCCACGATGACTACATTGGCGCGTTGATCGACGCCGAACGTGTGCTGGAACTGGGCAACGCCAGCGCCTCCGATTACCTGGCCCGGGCCAGCCTTTACCAGCGGCTGGACTGCCCGAACGCCGAGCGTTTCGATCTGGAGCATGCGCTGCTGCTCAGCGACGACCCGATCCAGCGGATCCGCCTGACCGAACGACTCGGCCACCTGCCCCCCAACTCAATCGTCCACTGAACACCTGCAAGCGCCGGCTTGCTGGCGATTCAAACGCCGCGGTCCGTCAGGAACACCGCGTTATCGTTCATCGCCGGCAAGCCGGCTCCTACAAAAAACTGCGCGGTATTTGACCCTGTAGGAGCTGGCTTGCTGGCGATTCAAACGCCGCGGTCAGTCAGGAACAACGCGTTATCGTTCTTCGCGAGCAAGCTTCGCTCCTACAGGGAATTGTGCGGCAATTGCACCTGTAGGAGCCAGCTTGCTGGCGATTCAAACGCCGCGGTCCATCAGGAACAACGCGTTATCGTTCTTCGCGAGCAAGCTTCGCTCCTACAGGGAATTGTGCGGTATTTGAACCTGTAGGAGCCGGCTTGCTGGCGATTGAGACGCCGCGGTCAGTCAGGAACACCGCGTCATCGTTCATCGCGAGCAAGCTTGCTCCTACAGGGGGCGGTGTGATGTTTTCAAGGAGTGTCTGGCTGATTGGCCGGGTGCGCTTTCATGAACGCTGGATGCGTCGCCGCCAGCGTCGCCACTCGACGAATCCGTGGGTATGCCTCCAGCGAAATGTTGAAACGTTCAGCCGCGTACAGCTGCGGAATCAGGTACACATCCGCCAGCCCCGGTTCATTGCCGAAGCAATAACCTTCATCACCAATCAACTGTTCCACCGTCGCCAACCCTTGGCTGATCCAGTGCCCGATCCACTCGACCACCTGCGGTTCATCGTGGCCCAACTGCCGCAGCCTGTTGAGCACGCTGACGTTGTGCAGCGGATGCACGTCGCAGCCAATCACCGCCGCCACACCGCGCTCATGCGCGCGAGCGGCAAGGTCTTTGGACAGCAGCGGCACCTGTGGATAACGTTCCTCCAGGTACTCGATGATCGCCGGTGACTGGATCAGCAACTCGCCTTCGTCGGTGCGCAAGGCCGGCACCCGGCCTTGCGGATTGATCGCCAGGTACGGTGGCTGGCGATGCTCACCGCCCGGCGGCGCGATCAGGTTGATCGGCAGCGCCCGGTAATCCAGGCCCTTCAACGCCAAGGCGATACGCACCCGGTAAGACGAAGTCGAACGGTAGTAGGTATAGAGTTCCATGACCCGTTCCTCTTAACGCGCCGGCAGCACTTTGCCGCGGCATTCGCCGAAACCGATGGAGGCAAAACCGTCGCGGCTGCAACGGGCGCGCAGGATGATTTCGTCGCCGTCCTCAAGGAATTTACGCACTTCGCCGGAGGCCAGTTCGATCGGCTTTTTACCGCCCTCGGTGATTTCCAGCAGGCTGCCGAACTGACCGTTTTCCGGCCCCGACAAAGTGCCCGAACCAAACAGATCGCCGGCCTGCAACTGGCAGCCGTTGACGCTGTGGTGCGCGACCATTTGCGCCACGGTCCAGTACATGTGTCGGGTGTTGCTCAGGGTCAGGCGATGGGCCGGCAGGTTCTGCTCGCGCATGCCTTCGGTCAGCAGCAGCACTTCCAGTTCGATGTCGAAGGCACCCGCGGCCTGGTCACGTTTGTCGAACAGGTAAGGCAGCGGCTGCGGATCGCCTTCCGGACGCGCCGGTTGCGCACGACGGAACGGCTCCAGCGCTTCGGCCGTCACCACCCATGGCGAGATGCTGGTAATGAAACTCTTCGACAGGAACGGCCCCAGAGGCTGGTATTCCCACGCCTGGATATCCCGCGCCGACCAGTCGTTGAGCAGGCAGAAACCGGCGATGTGATCGGCGGCGTCGCCGATGGGAATCGAGTCGCCCATGTCGTTGCCCTGGCCGATCCAGATGCCCAGTTCCAGTTCGTAGTCCAGCCGTGCACACGGGCCGAAGGTCGGTTCGGTCTGACCGGCCGGCAGGGTCTGGCCTTTCGGACGGCGAACGTCGGTGCCGGACGGGCGAATGGTCGATGCGCGGCCGTGGTAACCGATCGGAACGTACTTGTAGTTCGGCAGCAGCGGGTTGTCGGGACGGAACAGTTTGCCGACGTTTTGCGCGTGCTCGATGCCGACGTAGAAGTCGGTGTAATCGTTGATTTTCGCCGGCAGGTGCATCTCGCAGTTCGCCGCCAGCGGCAGCAGTTTTGCACCTTGGGCTTCGATCTTGCCGTGCAGGGTGCTGCCTTCCTTGAACAGTTCGATCAAGCGCTCACGCAGGGCAACACGAGCCTCGCGGCCGAGTTCGAAAAACGCATTGAGCTGACCGCCACGGGTGGCTTCGACCGCCGCTTTTGCAGCGCCGTCGAACAGGCCGGCGTCGAGTGCCGCTTGCAGATCAAAGATGTGTTCGCCAATCGCCACGCCACTGCGCGGCGCAGAGCCCTTCACGCTGAACACGCCCAGCGGCAGGTTTTGCAGGGGGAAGTCGACATGGCCGTTGGCGGAGGCAACCCAGCTACGAGTGATGGAAGTCTGAGTCATGGGTTATCTCCGGGTCGGGTCGAAAGTGGCGGGCAGCGTGGCCCAGCAGGCATCGTAATGGGGTTGCAGTTGTGGGCAGTCGAGGGCGAAGCGACTCGGGCGCAGCACCTGGCTGGTCTCGAACATGAAGGCCATGGTGTTGTCGATTTTCGCTGGTGCGAGTTCTGCGTTGATTGCCTTGGTGCAGGTTTCGCCGTCCGGGCCGTGGGCGCTCATGCAACTGTGCAGCGACGCACCGCCGGGCACGAAGCCTTCGGCCTTGGCGTCGTACTCGCCCTTGATCAGGCCCATGAATTCGTTCATCAGGTTGCGGTGGAACCACGGTGGACGGAAGGTTTTTTCGGCGACCATCCAGCGTGGCGGGAAGATCACGAAGTCGAGATTGGCCAGGCCATGGACGCTGGTCGGCGAAGTCAGGACGGTGAAAATCGAAGGATCCGGATGATCGAAGCTGACCGTACCAATGGTGTTGAAACGGCGCAGGTCATATTTGTACGGCACGTTATTACCGTGCCAGGCGACCACGTTCAGCGGCGAATGATCAAGCTCGCAACCCCACAACTGGCCGAGGAATTTCTGCACCAGGGTGGTCGGCTGCTTGAGATTTTCGTAATGAGCGACCGGGGTCAGGAAGTCCCGTGGATTGGCCAGACCGTTGCTGCCAATCGGTCCGAGGTCCGGCAGGCGCAATGGCGCGCCGTGGTTTTCCGCAATATAGCCACGCGCCTGCGGGTCGAGCAGTTCGACGCGAAACTTCAGACCGCGTGGCAGCACGGCAATTTCCAGCGGCTCGAGTTCCAGCACGCCCAGCTCGGTGGCAATGCGCAGGCGGCCCAGCTCCGGCACCAGCAGCAGTTCGCCATCCGCGTTGAAGAACACGCGCTCCATGGAGCGGTTGGCACGGTAATGGTAAATGCTGATTCCGGCCGGTTTTTCCGCCGCCGAATTGGCGGCCATGCTCACCAGCCCGTCAATGAAATCGGTGGGCTCGGTCGGGATGTCCAACGGGTTCCAGCGCAGGCGATTGGGGGTCACTTCACCCAACGGTCCGCCGGCCAGTTGCCGATCCAGTTTGACGAATGCCGGGTGATTGGCCGAGGGCTGAATGCGGTACATCCAGGTCCGCCGCGCTTCGGCGCGAACCATGGTGAACGCGGTGCCGGAGAACAGCTCAGTGTAGAGGCCGTATGGGGCTTTTTGCGGGGAGTTCTGGCCGACGGGCAGTGCGCCGGGCAACGCTTCACTGCTGAACTCATTGCCGAAACCGGACTGATAAGCCAGCGCGGGCGCCGTTGAATCGAGGTTCATGGAGCCTCCTGAACAGGGAGTAGGCAATGGCCTGTCGCTCTGTTGCAGAGGTCTCGGCACGCCTGGGTTATTTTTATCGTAATTCAATTACGCATAACGTAATTTGATTGGTATTGACCGTCAAGCTATAAAGACGCCCATTCGTCCCGGGATCAGACTGCCTCCATGGAAACGCCGCGCAACAACGACAAACAGAAAGTCCGCTCGGCCGAGGTCGGCACCGACATCCTCAAGGCACTGGCCGAGTTGTCGCCATCGACTTCACTGTCGCGCCTGGCCGAGCATGTGCAGATGCCGGCAAGCAAGGTCCACCGCTATCTACAGGCGTTGATCGCCAGCGGTTTTGCCGAACAGAACACCGCCACCAACCACTACGGTCTGGGCCGCGAAGCCCTGCGCGTGGGGTTGGCCGCACTTAACAGTATGGACGTGCTGAAAGTCGCCGCCCTGCCCTTGGCCGAACTGCGCGATGAATTGAATGAAACGTGTTTTTTGGCGGTGTGGGGCAATCAGGGCGCAACCGTGGTGCATATCGAACCGGCGGTGCGCGCGGTGACCGTGGTGACGCAATTGGGCTCTGTGTTGCCGTTGCTCAGTTCATCTACGGGATTGGTGTTTGGCGCTTATCTGCCCAAGCGTGAAACGGTGGATTTGCGCGAGCAGGAAGTGCTTGCAAGCAATTCCCATACGTTGGCGGACGATCAGGCTTATGTGACCTTGTGTGAACAGATCCGCGAGCGCGGCCTGCACCATGTGCATGGTTTGTTGATGCCCGGCGTCGATGCGTTGTCGGCCCCGGTATTCAACGCGGTGGGAAATGTGGTGGCCGTCATGACCATCGTTGGCCCGGCGTCACTGTTTCACGCCGACGAAAACGGCCCGGCGGCGCAGCGATTGCTGGCGGCGACGCGGGCCGTTAGTTGGCGAATGGGATATGAGCCATCCGTTGTCACTGGTTAATTAAGCTGACAGGCTACTGTTGCGCTTAATTGCTTCTCGGTAGGACTCAACCACAATACGACCTGCAGTATTAAGATCAATGCTGTCCAAATAGGCAACGCGATCGGCTTTATCAAAAGTCCATCGCTTTGAAAAAATACCCGCGTATTCAGTATTGAACCTGGGCAACTCATCCGCCTGCACTTGTTCCATGATAGCCCAGCTCAAACTCTCGGAGTAATCAACCACCTGCTTTCCCTCGTCGTTGATCACTACCGAGTTCAGGTAAGTTTCATCAACATTAATGGTATACCCTAAAACACCGAACGCACCAGTCAACTTTTTACTTACTTCTCCCAGCAAATTATTACTCACAAATAGCATCCTTACTAATAATGGAAGTCGGCCAAAACACATTCAAAAAATATAAACACTGATTGACGGGCCGACGCCCACTTTATAAACAACCCAACTAATTTAGTACACCCCAAAACTTGTATGTAGACGTAAACACACCGAACACTTCAAACAACAATCCCCAGAACTTTGGCTTTGGCCACAGCCTGAGTCCTCCGCTCTACACCCAACTTTCCATTGATCCGCCGCGCGTGGGTTTTAACGGTATGTAACGATATGAACAACTGATCAGCTATCTGTTGATTGGAGTTACCCAGGGCGACTAACTCAAGCACTTCTATTTCACGCTGACTCAAGCGGTTCTGGACCGAAGCCAGCGGTTCAGCAGGGTTACCCGACTCGGTACGCCCGATCGCCTCCGGCAAGCGTGGCTGGCGCAATTGCAGATCGCGCAGGGCCTGTTGAAGATTGCAGCGCTCGACCAGTGCCAAACCTTCCTGCATCGCCTCGCGAGCGGCAGGCGTGTCGCCCGTCAGCCAGGCCACTTCTGCCAGCGCCAGGTGCAATTGCGCTTGCAGCCCCGCCATTCCCCGTTGGCGCGCCCAGTGCAACTGAGCCTCGAGCTGCACCAGAGGGTTTGGCGCCTGCCCTCGATACACTTCGGTCAGCACCAGCAGGTATTCAAGGCCGGGAATCAGCTCCAGCGTCGCCGGTGGCGCCTGACGAGCATGGACGCCGTGATAGTGGCGCAGCACCCGGGTCAGGGCTTCATGGGCCAAATCCGGACGGCCCTGCTGCAACCAGAAATGGCAGCTGTATTGCAGCAGAACACTGCGGTAGACCGTGTCTGGAATCCGCCGCTGTTGCATCAATCGTTCGGCGTCACGCAGCAGGACAAAAGCCTGGGCGTAGTCCTGGCGATTGGCGGCCAATTGCGCGAGGCCGAGGAAACCGTAAAGCACGCGTTTGTCCTGGCTGCGCAGGCAGATTTGCAAGCCGCTCTCGAAGTACGCGGCCGCCTGCGTCTCTCGTCCCTGACACAGGCTCAAGCGTCCGCGCTGCAAGGCAATCCGCCCCAGCAGCGGTTGGGCCAGCGGTTGCTGCTGGACGAGCAAGCCATGCATATTGGCCAGCAGGGTTTCAGCCCGACCGGACGCTCCACGCTGCTCGAGCAATTGCGCATGATCGAGTTCCAGCAGCCCCTCGAACACCAGCGAACCTTGCGCACGCGCCAGGCACAACGCCTCACGGTTGGTCGCCTGCGCCACGTCGAGCTCGCCCCTGAGCAAGGCTTGCTGGGTCAGCGCTGACAGGCACATCAGCCGAGCCGTCCAGAGCGAGGGATCGAGTTCGTCGAGTGCCTCAAGCAAATGCGCGCGCGAAGGCTCCATGCGCCCCTGCAAATGCAACAGCCAACCCTGCATCGCCTGCCAACGCGCCATCAGCTGCCGTTGATGCAACGCCGACGGCTGAGGGGCGAAGCGTGACAAATGCCCGATGCACTCACCCGCCTGCTCGAACCGCCCGGCAAACAGCAACGCCGCGGTGATCAACCCCACCAGTTGCGGCGAGCCAAGCATCAGCTCGTCGCCTTTGTGTTCATGCAGACGCAACAACAGCACCACGGTCTGCTCTTCGAACAGGTGCTCGAAACTGAAATGCTGCAACAGGCTGACCGCGACCTCGAACTCTTCGGCCAGCAAGGCTTGTTCAAACGCAGCTTTCCAGTCCAGTTCGGCGGCGAACCACTGACAAGCGCGGCGATGCCAGGAACGTCCCGCCGGCCATTGCTCTTCGCGCATCAATTGCGTGAGGGGGGTGAAAATCTGCAGCCAGTCGGTCGAGTCCTGCCAGGGCTCGATGAAGCAGCCCAACGCCTGCAACGTGCTCAGGCATTGGGCGCCCTCGCCTGCACCGAACAGGTGGTCGCACAACCGCGCATTGAATCGCTGCAAATGGGCCAGCACCCGCCAGGCTTCTGCCAGCTCCGGGGTCAGCATGCCGAACAATTCGTGTTCGAGGTAATCGTGCAGGGTGTCCGGCCGACCGTGCAGCGACTCGTTGCGCGACCAATCGCATTTTTGCAGCAGCGCTATCCGCACGCCCGCGCACCAGCCACCGCTGAGTTCGATGATCCTGCCGGCACGTTTCGCCGCCTGCTCCGGCTCCAGGTGATGCAGCAGTCGGGCAATTTCCGTTTGAGTGAAGGCCAGCGTGGCGCGCTCGCAGTCGTACAGCTCATCGGCGAGCAACAAGCGTGGCCAATTGCATTGCGGGCGGCGGCGACCACTGAGCCACCAGGTAATCATCGGGCTGCTGATGGCCAGCAACCGGTCGAGCAGCAGGTCCAGCTCCGGGTTGGGCGTGCGGCAATAGTCATCGAGGCACAGCCAGGTCGGCGTCTGCCATTGAGCCAGCGATGCCAGCAATGCGGATTCGTCCACCGCGGCCATTCCCAACGCGTGGGCCAGCCGCTGCCGAAAATCGGCAGCCTCCATCGGCTCCCCCGCCAACGGCAACCAACAGACCCGGCACTGCTCCGGTGCCTGCAACAGGCATTCGATCAGCAGCGCACTCTTGCCACTGCCAGCCGGCGCACAGAGCAATTTCACGCGTGCGGTCGAGGCCATCAACGGCTCGATCAGCCGCTCGCGAGACTGGTGATGGGACGACAAACGGGGCAGAAGTCCAGGACGGTCCAGACACGGGGTCATGGCGGTCATAGTGGTGCGCCTTTTTATAATTGTGGCGCCACCCTAGCCCTCTCTACACGGCTTGTTGAAGAAGTATTCAACACACTTATCGACACCTATAAAAAAGGTGACCGCGAAGTCACCTTTTTCTGTAGAGCCCGTAGGAATGATTACCTCACCCCTGTACTCCGCAGCGCTGCTGGCGTGTAGTCACCTGCTTTGGCATCGATGCCGAATTCGAAGCTGCGCTTCTCCTCGTTCTTCATCCCCAGTGCGATGTAGCGACCGGCGATCAAGTCATACAGCGCTTCAACGGTGTAGGCCGGCACCTGGTGATCGTAGTAGAACTGGGCATGACCTTCGGCCACACGCCACAGCTGACCGCGACCGTCATAGTGATCGGCCAGTGCCACCTGCCAGCTGTCTTCGTCGATGTACATGTGACGCTTGGCGTACACGTGCCGTTCGTTGGGCTTGACCGTGGCGACAATCTCCCAGACCCGGTGCAACTCGTAGCGTGTCAGGTCCTGATTGATGTGCCCGGCCTTGATCACATCGGTGTACTTGAGGTTGGGCGAGTCGAGCTTGTAGCTGTTGTAAGGGATGTACATTTCCTTCTTGCCGATCAGCTTCCAGTCATAGCGATCCGGTGCGCCGGAAAACATGTCGAAGTTGTCGGTGGTGCGCAACCCGTCGGACGAGGTGCCGACGCCGTCATAGGCCACCTGCGGTGCACGCCGCACGCGACGCTGACCGGCGTTGTAGATCCAGGCCTTGCGCGGTTCCTTGACCTGGTCGAGGGTCTCGTGAACCAGCAACACGTTGCCGGCCAACCGCGCTGGCGCCGTGACTTCCTGCTTGAAGTAGCTGAGCACGTTGTCGTCGCTGCCGGGTTTCAAGTCCCCCAGCAGCGAAGGCACGGCGACTTCATCCTTGAAGCGGATCACCGTGAAATCGCCATTGGACTGCGGCGTGGCCTGGGTGATGGTGCGACGCAAATTACCGCCGTGATAACGGGTAACGTGGTTCCAGATCACCTCAACGCCGTTCTTCGGAATCGGAAACGCGTAGTAGCGATTGCCGGTGAAATTGGCCAGGCCATTGCCGTCGTTGATCGGCGTTACATTCAGCGCGCTGCGCTTGGCCGACTCGTAGATGTCCGGTGGCACGGCCACTGTACGGTGGGTCGGATAGACCGGGATCTTGTAGGTCTCCGGGTAGCGTTTGAACATCGCGATCTGGCCGTCGGAGAGTTTGTCCTTGTACTTGTCGACGGTTGCCGCCGTGATGGTAAACAGCGGTTTTTCATTGGCGAACGGGTCGGCAAGGAACCCTTTGCTGTCCACCGCGCCCGCGTTTTTCGGGATGCCGCCGGTCCAGGCCGGAATCGAGCCATCGGCATTACCCGCCTTCTCGGCGCCCAACGGCGTCAGGCTGGTACCGAGTTTGTTGGCTTCGTCCGGCGACACCGCAGCCATTACATCGACGGCCAACAGGCTCAGGGCCAGAACGCTGCATTGCAGAATCATTTTGCGCATTGAAATCATCCTTCTCAGCCAGATCAGAAGTTCACGCCAAAGCTCAGCGCCAGGAAGTCGCGATCTTCCAGGGTGTTGTAGTCACCGCCGAAGAAATCGGTGTAACTCAAGCTCGCGGTATAGGTGTTGCGATAGTCCGCATCGACGCCGACGCTGATGGCCTTGGCGCCTTCGTTGAACAGCCCGTTGGGGCCGTAACCGGCGACGTCATGGGACCACGACAGGTTGGGTTTGAAATTGATTCCGGCGATGACGTTGTTGTAATCAAGGATCGCGCGGGCACGGTAGCCCCAGGATGTCGAGGTGACGAAACCGTCGGTATCACCACGGAAACCGTACTGTCCGTAGACCGAGTCGCGGCCGTAACGCAGCTTGCTTTTGTCTTCCAGCCCGCCAACGTGAACAACGGCCGCCTCACCCACCAGGGTCAAACGGTCCGCGCCGGCGATCTGATCGATGAAGTGCGTCAGGGTGCTCTGGATCTGCGTCACTTCCTTGCGGCGATAGCCTTTGTTGTCCGCGCCTGGCCGGGTGGCGATTGGTGAAGCAGCGCCGCCGGCAATCGGGTTGAGCAAGGCCAGTGTCAGGTCGGTGCTGTTGACCTGCACCGGTGCGTTGGGGCGATAGCTGATCTCGCCGGTCCATGCGGTGCCGGTCGGCAAGGTGGTGGAGAAACTCGCGCCGTAGAGGCGGATGTCTTCCGGGTATTCGAGGTAGTACTGACCGCGACCGAGCATCACGCTCTGGGCCAAGGCCGAACCGGTGCCGGGTGCGATGGCGTTCGCGGTAGAAACGATGGCCGGAATCCGTGCCAGCGTCCCCGCCCCGGCAGTGGTGGTGCCAACATTCGGGGTGCGGCTGTGGTAGTTCATGAAGTACAGGCCGTACTCGGTGTCATCACCCAACCAGCGCAACGCCGTGCCCCATTGCCCGGAGTCGCGGGCGTCGCGGTCGCCACCACGGGGCACGATCACCCCTTCCTTGCTGACCTGGAAGCCTTGGCCGAATGCGGCAGCAATCGGTTGCAACGGTGCAATCGCCGGGCTGGCGACCGTGTATCCCGTGTTGCAGCCATCTGCCGCCACGTCCCCGCCGAAGAAGGTGCCGCAGTTGTCGAGAACGGTCTGGTCCCACTCCAGTTGATAGAAACCTTCCACGGTAAGTTTGTCGGTCAGGCCCTGAGAGGCGAACAGCATGTTCACCGGAATCAGGCCTTCCTTGATTTCCGCGCCAGGACGACGGAACGCTGAAACGTCGACCGGGTTGATGCTGTTGATCGAGTTGCCGATGAAGGTACTTTCGCCCCAACTGACCACCTGTTTACCCGCGCGCAAGGTGCCCGGCAGATCGGCGATGGAGTAGTTGTGATAGACGAACGCATCGAGGATCTGCGCGCCGGCAGACTTGGAACCCTCTTTGCGATTGTGATCGCTGATCGGCTTGAACTCGCGGTCTTCGTCCTTCAGTTCGAAGTCGTACCAATACTTGCCACGGACGAACACGCCGGTGTCGCCGTACTTCAGTTCGAGGTCGTGAATGCCCTTGAAGATCTTGGAGTAGGTTTCGCCCTTCTTGAAGTTCAGACGCCCGTCGTCACCGGTCGACGCCTGGCCGGTCCCGCCGTTGACGATGCCCACCAGCGATTTATCGGCATCGCGCATGCCCCAACTCGCGCCGACGGACAGTGAGGAGTCGAATGTCCCCTCGATTTCGCCAATGTTGAATGAAACGGCCTGCGCCTGGGCGCAGCAACCCAAGGCAACCGCAGCGGCCAGCGCCTGCGGTGTGAAGATGGCGCGCATTGTTGTTTTTGTCATGCGTCTTCCCCGGTGAGTGACAGAAGGCCACACCCTACTGCCGCAGGTCGGGAGCGATAAGCGCACCAAGGAGGTATTCGTTGTGTAGCTCTAAAGGATGAATGGCCTTGCGGCGCGGGGAGTTGCGCGAGGTATGGATGAAGTGGATGGAGGTTCATCAGCCGGATGCATGAGCGCAAGACTGTTGCCCAGGCTGCAATACTGCATGTCTGGAATCGCTATTTTTCCTTTGGACTCAAGCGCTTATTCTTGTCGGGCTTTCACGGCAACAGCCTGACAGCACACCGCGATGGCGTGTGATCAGTCCGCGCCATTGGCGACAGATTTCAGATGTGTCGAAGGTTTCGACTCATCACCCCATGTTCACTGACGTTGATTTGTAGCTCCTTGATCCAACGTCTTACTTTGGCCGCTGCGTTTGCAGCGGCCTTTTTTATGGGCGATGGTTTTGCGCGGAGGCAGAACTCAGGCGAGCCCTGCGCGAGGCGAAGGAATCAGAGGGAATACTTCTGCAAATTGCCCATCATTTCCTTCAGCGCCTCGATGTTGTCCTTTGGATGCGCTGCGCCTTCGAAGTCGCAGATCTGCTGCCAGTGCGCCGCCACATCTTCCGGTGAAAACCCGACCCGTGGATCGAACCCGGCGCCGAGGCTGCGCTCCCAACGCACCTTGCCCATCCAGCCGCCACCGACCTCAAACAGCCCCGAGGTTTCCTGGCAGATTTCGCTGGCGAGGTACACCACCAGCGGGCTGACCAGTTCCGGCTTGAGTTGTTCGAACACTTGCGGCGGGATCAGGCCTTCGGTCATGCGGGTGCCGCCGGTTGGGGCGATGGCGTTGACCAGGATGTTGTTTTTGCGGCCTTCGATGGCCAGGGTGCGGGTCAGGCCGTAGAGGCCGAGCTTGGCCATGCCGTAGTTGGACTGGCCGAAGTTGCCGTAGATGCCCGAGGTGGATGCGGTGAAGATCACGCGACCATAATTTTGCTCGCGCATGTGCGGCCAGGCGGCGCGGGTGACTTTGTAGGCGCCTTCGACGTGGACGCGATAGACCAGGTCCCAATCGGCATCGTCCATTTTGTGGAAAGTCTTGTCCCGCAGGATCCCGGCGTTGTTGACCACTACGTCGACCCGGCCGAAAACGTCGAGGGCGTTCTGGACGATTTTGTCGCCGTCGGTGACGGAGTCATGGTTGGCCTCGGCAATGCCGCCGGCCTCACGGATTTCCGCGACTACGCGGTCTGCTGCCGAAGCGTTTGCACCTTCACCTTGCGCCGAGCCACCGAGATCGTTGACCAGCACCCTGGCGCCCTGTTTCGCGAACAACAGCGCATGAGCGCGGCCCAGGCCACCACCGGCTCCGGTGATGATCACGACTTTATCTTCGAAGCGCACAGGCTCATTCATTAGGGGGGACTCCAGCAGGCCGAGGGACAATAAGTCCGAGTCTCAGGCAAGGCGCTGCCGGTCACAATGAACACGGGGTAGGCTGAATGGTGCTCGATAAGGCGGGGGGATGATGAGCGCGAGGACCGAGTCACGGCCCATCGCCAGCAAGCCGGCTCCTACAGGACCGGGGTGCCCCAAACTCATCAAACACCACAAAAACCCTGTAGGAGCCGGCTTGCCGGCGATGGCAATCCGACAGGCACCACAAGCCTCGAGGACGCATTCGCCGGCAAGGATTGGGGTGAACACCACCTCACCAAACACCACAAAACCTGTAGGAGCCGGCTTGCTGGCGATGGCAATCTTACAGACACCACAAGCCTCGAGGACGCCATCGCCGGCAAGCCGGCTCCTACAAGGTTGCTGCGATGTTTACGAACAGGCCACTTTCAGCGGCGTTGAAATCAGCCGGTCGCGAAACGCCAGATAATGCTTGAGCACCTGAGCCGGTGCTTCGGTTTGCGGGTAATGGCCGATGCCGGGCAGCAGGACCGTGTCCGGGTTCGGGATCAGCTCCCGATAGCGCTCGACCATGTGCCCGCCGGAGATCGGATCGACCTCGCCATCGATCACCCGCAACGGCACTTCGCCGCGCTGCATGGCACTCACCCAACGCTCGCGCTGAACCCTGCGCTCGGGGATGTAGGCAATCAGCTTGTGCATGATCCGTGGCCCGTGATTGCTGTCGATCAGGCTCCAGAAATCATCCATCTCACTCTCGGTCGGACGGCTCTGCGGTCCGAAAATCTGGCGGAAACTCTTCACCAGCGCATCACGGGAAAACGCGCGGCCGATCATCCAGCCCACCGGGCTGAGCAACAGTTTTTGCATCAGTACCGGGCGATGGGTTTCAGGAAACAGCCCCCCATTGAGGAACACGCAACTGGCGAGATGAATGCGCGCCTCGTAATGCCGGGCCAACAGTTCCTGAGCCACGCTGTCACCATAATCGTGGGCGAGCACGTGCACCGGTTGCTCGACGTTCAAATGCTCCAGCAACGCCTGTTGCAGATCGGCCTGCTCCAAGAGGCTGTATTCATGATCCACCGGTTTGGCTGAATCGCCGAAACCGAGCATGTCGCAGGCAATCACCCGATAACGCTGGGCCAGCGGCTGCCACAGGTAATGCCAGTCCCAACTGGCGGTCGGGAAGCCATGAATGAGCAACAGCGGCTCACCCTGCCCCGCCGTCCAGTAACGCACCGTCTGATCACGAAAGTCGAACGTCTGGCTGCGCTTGCGCCAGACACACAGGGGGATCTCGGCGAGAGGCATCAGAGTTTATATCCCGCGTCTTGTTTATCGAGTTTGCGCAGCAGCGCCGGCCAGGCCAGTGCGCCGCCCATCCCTTGTGCACTTTTGGTGACGCCGGCAATCATCGCCTTGGCGCCCGCCAGAATCTGCGGTTCGATGGCGATGAGTTCCGCACCACCGTTCTGCGCCAGCACCTGGATATCGCAGGCGCGCTGGAAGGTGAACATCATCAGGAACGTGTCGGCGATGGTGCCGCCGCAGGTCAGCAACCCATGGTTGTGCAGCATCAGGAAATTGTTTTCACCGAGGTCGGCCTGCAGCCGTGCCTTCTCTTCGTGGTTCAGCGCAACGCCTTCATAGGCGTGATACGCCAGGCTCGACAGAACAAACAGCGACTGTTGGCTGATCGGCAAAACGCCTTGCTTCTGCGCCGACACCGCAACGCCGGCCGCCGTGTGCGTGTGCAATACACAGACGACATCGTGCCGCACTTCGTGCACGGCACTGTGGATGGTGTAGCCCGCCGGGTTGATCTCGTAAGGGCTGTCCATCAGCTTGTTGCCGGCCTGATCGACTTTGACCAGGCTCGAAGCGGTAATTTCGTGGAACATCAACCCGAACGGGTTGATCAGGAAATCTTCAGTGCCTGGCACCTTGGCGGAAATGTGCGTGAAGATCAGATCATCCCAGCCATGCAGGGCGACCAGACGATAACAGGCGGCCAGATCGACGCGGGTCTGCCACTCGGCGGCACTGACCTGGTCTTTGACACTGTGGGGCGATTGGACGGGGGCTACGCTCACGACAAGGAACTCCTGTTCTTATTGTTTTGCTCACGTTTAGCAGTCTAGTCAGCCCCCGGGGTTCATGTAGTTGCATTGGCAGCCAGCTTGATGACCTAGCGAGTCACTGCGCCAGACAGCTTGGATCCATGTCAAAGTACCGCCGCCAACAAGGGGGCAGCGAACCGGTTCCGCAGCCCCGAAGCGGCACAATCCTGGCTCGCCTTGCTGCGCGATTGGCCAGTCAGCCCCGCAGAGCGGTGACGAGTTCCGCCAGCCAGGGTTCGGCATCGGTTTCCGGGGTGACGCTTTCGCTGGCATCCAGGCGCAGCATCGGCAGCACTTCGCGGATGCCCAGTTCGCCGAACAGCTCGCGCATCAGCTCACCGCCGCCACAGAACGTATCGCCGTAGCTCGCATCGCCCAGGCCGATCACCGCGCCCGGCAAACCACGCCAGGCGGCCGGCAATTGATCGCGAATGGCGAAATACAACGGTTGCAGGTTGTCCGGCAGTTCGCCCATGCCCGTGGTCGAAGTCACTGCCAGAAAGGCTTGCGGGCCAAACGCCTGAACATCGGCAAGGCTAGCGCGCGGGTTGTGAAAGGTCTCGAAGCCCGCGGTTTTCAAAATATTCGCAGCGTGGCGTGCGACTTCTTCAGCCGTGCCGTACACCGAGCCCGAAAAAATGGCGACTTTCATCAATCTGATCCTGAAGCTGAGTAAAAAGATGAGGGATATTAACAGCCACAGCAAAAAAGCTGCGATTAGCTCTCATTAAGCATTGAAGGCCGCTAGAGTTCTTTTAGAATGCTGCGCTCAATCAATCTGGAAAGGATTCTCCGATGATCAACGCACAACTGCTGCAAATGGTGATTGACGCGTCCAACGACGGCATCGTGATTGCCGAAAAAGAAGGTGAACACGACAACATCCTGATTTACGTCAACCCGGCGTTTGAACGGCTGACCGGTTACACCAGCGAAGAAATCCTCTACCAGGATTGCCGCTTTCTGCAATCAGGTGACCGCGACCAGGAAGCGCTGCCCTTGATTCGCAATGCGTTGAGCAGTGGCGGCTCCTGCCGGGAAATCCTGCGCAACTACCGCAAGGACGGCACGCCCTTCTGGAATGAGCTGTCGCTTTCGACGGTGAAAAACCCGAGTGACGGTCAGACGTATTTTGTCGGCGTGCAAAAGGACGTCACCGTGCAGGTCAAGGCGCAGCAGCGGGTAGCGCAGCTTGAAGCTCAAGTGGCAGAGCTTCAGGCCGAGCTCGCCGCGCTCAAACCGACGAACGGCGCAAACAAAACCGAGAATTGATTGTCATTAACTACAATCACCGATGACTTTGTTACTTTTCCTTTCGAGCCCATCATGCAGCGCGACGCACTCCTGACCCAGGATGAGCTGGATTTTATCCAGACCATGCAACACAACCCGCAACTCAATGTGCGGGATGCGACGTCGAGTCTGCTTGTAAATGGTGGTTCGCAAATCCGTGACTTGCTCACGCGCCTTGCTGCTCATGAGCAAGTCACGATCCAGGCCAACTTCGAAAATCAGCAAATGACCTTCCCGCTGCACCTGGTGGAAGACGAGTTTCATGCGCTGCATTTACGCCTCGGCGTCCCTAGCATTTATGAAGACGGACCGTTGGTCCGGCCATGGCGCCTGCTCCTCGAAGAACCGGTCGCCCTGGAAAATGCCGCCGGCCATCCCGGCACGATGTGGGTGCATGAAGTGTCGTTCAAAGGGGTTTTGCTGGAAGTTCGCAACAAGACCAAACCGCCCAAGCATTTCGCGTTGTGGTTCAGCCCGTCAGGCTACGAACGTATCGCGTTGCGCGGCACCTTCGAGAGAGAAACCGAGAACGGCTTCTTTGCCTATCAGTTGAGTCAGAGCGACAAGGATGAAACCGAGCGCCTTCGCCAGTACATCCTTCAGCAGCATCGACTGACCCACCCGACCCTGCATCTGTGATTCAGGTATCCAGGTTTCCGGCCAGGAACTGTTTCAGGCGCTGACGCATCACCACTCCTTCGTTACCCAGGCAGCCAATGGACGATCCGTCCAGGCTCTCCTGCGACAGTTCCGACGCGTCACCGGCCAGCATCAACTGGCAATCCAGGCTCATCGCCAGACGATTCAAACGTCGCGGCAAATCGCTGGTGGGCGCGTGATTGGAAAACAGCACCAACGCCTGGGGCTTGACCCTTTCGCAGACCAGCGCCAGTTCATCAAAGGGCTGACCAACCGCCAGCAATTGAATGGCCGAATCGACACTGCTCAAAAACAACGCCGTGACCAACAGTTCGAGTTCGCGACATTGATCGTTCAGGGGACAGACAATCACGCGCCGTGGCTGCATGACGCGCACCAGCAGCAGCCGCTGTAACACCCGGGAACGCAAAAAACCGTCCAGGAATAGCCACTCGCTGGCCTGGCCGAACACTTCCTGACGTTGCAGAAATTGCTTCCAGAGTGGCATCAGAATGTCCTGAAACGCCACGGTCAGGGGGTAACTGGAAAAGATCTGCCCATAGACCTGCTCCAGTTGCACCTCATCGAACACGCTCACCGCCGCTTTGACTTGTTCCTGCCACTGCGCGTAGTCAGCCTGCACCAGTTCGTTGGGGATGATGTGCGACAACGCTTGAAGCGGGGCAGTCTTGGCCAGTATCTTGCCGACCTTGCTGACGGCGACGCCACGTTCGATCCAGCCCAGGATGCTGCGGACCCGCTCGATATCGGTCATTGCGTACAAGCGATGCCCGCTTTCGGTGCGCATTGGCTGAATCAGACCATAACGTCGCTCCCACGCCCGCAAGGTGACCGGATTGACGCCCGTCAGCCGTGACACTTCGCGGATCGGAAACAGTTCTTCCTTTTCTATGGAAAGAGCACGCGGCAAACCAGCGACATCTTCAGTCAAGACAGGCATAGGGCAGTCAACGTCCGCGTATAAATTGGATCCCATTCTACCTCTCTTGCCCCATCACCATTCAATACATTGATGGACGACGATTGTCGCTGCCATAACCTGTAGAATCCGGACTAATCCTTGCTTGTTCCGAGACGCAGCCCATCACCCCGGCGCTGCGCCTGGCGAAACTCCTATCCGGAGTAACGCAATTGTCATACGGAGATACATAATGTCTACCTCCCCCGTCACGCTGATGGTTGCGCGCCGCGTCGCCGATGGGCGTTATCAGGACCTGATGGCCTGGTTGCGCGAAGGCGAACAACTGGCCACCGACTTCCAGGGTTATCTCGGCTCAGGCGTGCTCGCCCCGCCGCCCGACGATGACGAATTCCAGATCATTTTCCGCTTCGCCAACGCGCAGACCATGCACGCCTGGGAGCATTCGGCCTCGCGTACCGCCTGGCTCGCGCGCGGCAGCGACTTGTTTGCACATAAGACGGAACATCGCGTGAGCGGCATCGAAGGCTGGTTCGGTGCTGCCGGCGCACGTCCGCCTCGCTGGAAACAGGCCGTGGCAATCTGGTTGGCGTTCTTCCCGGTGTCGTTGTTGTTCAACTTCGTACTGGGGCCGTTGCTCGGCGAAATGAGCCTGCTGCCTCGGGTGTTCATCAGCACACTGTGTCTGACGCCGTTGATGGTCTACCTCTTTATTCCGCTGTCGACCCGTTTGTTGGCAGGTTGGTTGAACAGCGCGCCGACACGCCGATTACCTGTTGAACCCTCCCCTCAAAACCGATGAGACCTATGTAGGAGCGAGCCTGCTCGCGATGGACGCCCAAGCGCCGCGGGGTATCAGGCCCCCAGTGTTATCGTTCACGACCATCGCGAGCAGGCTCGCTCCTACAGGTCATAGGTGAACGTCGCGTTGCGCTGGTATAGTTTTGCTCTTACCGCGACGCGAGCCGTTCATGACCTCTTCATCCGCCCCGATCCTCATCACCGGTGCCGGCCAGCGTGTCGGCCTGCACTGCGCGCAGCGATTGCTCGAAGACGGCCATGCGCTGATCTTCAGCTATCGCACTGAACGCCCCGGCGTACAGGCATTGCGCGATCTGGGGGCGACGGCAATCCTCGCCGACTTTTCCAGCGAGGGCGGGATTCTCGCCTTCATCAGCGAACTGAAAACCCACACCGACGGCCTGCGGGCGATCATCCACAACGCATCCGAATGGCTGGCCGAAACGCCGGACACCGACGCCGCAGCGTTTACCCGCATGTTCAGCGTGCACATGCTGGCGCCCTACCTGATCAACCTGCACTGTGCCGACTTGTTGCAACGCTCGACCCCGGCGGACATCGTGCACATCAGCGATGACGTCACGCGCAAGGGCAGCAGCAAGCACATCGGCTACTGCGCCAGCAAAGCCGGGCTCGACAGCCTGACCCTGTCCTTCGCGGCGAAGTACGCGCCTGACATCAAGGTCAACGGCATCGCGCCCGCCCTGCTACTGTTCAACCCTGACGACGACGCGGCGTACCGCGCCAAGGCTCTGGCCAAATCCGCATTGGGTATCGAACCCGGTAGCGACGTGATCTACCAAAGCCTGCGTTATTTGCTCGACAACCCTTATGTCACCGGCACGACCCTGACCGTCAACGGCGGGCGGCACCTCAAGTAAGTTGCCCCGCGAGGATATTTCATGACGTTATCCCGGCCCCAGAACGCCCTGTCCCAGAACTACCGCGAGATCCTCATCGGTCTCGGTGAAAATCCCGACCGCGAAGGCCTGCTCGATACGCCGGCGCGCGCAGCCAAAGCCATGCAGTACCTGTGTCATGGTTACGAGCAATGTGTCGAAGAAATCGTCAACGGCGCGTTGTTCGCCTCCGACAACGATGAAATGATCATTGTCGACAACATCGAGCTGTACTCACTCTGTGAACATCACCTGCTGCCCTTCATCGGCAAGGCGCATGTGGCTTATATTCCAACGGGTAAAGTGCTGGGCCTGTCGAAGATTGCGCGGCTGGTGGACATGTTTGCCCGTCGCCTGCAAATCCAGGAAAACCTCACCCGGCAAATCGCCGACGCGGTGCAACAAGTGACCGGTGCCGCCGGTGTTGCGGTGGTCATCGAGGCACAGCACATGTGCATGATGATGCGCGGCGTCGAGAAACAGAATTCGACCATGAACACCTCGGTGATGCTCGGCGCCTTCCGCGAGTCGAGCAACACCCGTCAGGAGTTCCTGCAATTGATTGGACGGAGCAAGTAGCAATGCCACAACTTCAACCAGGAATGGCACGCATCCGGGTCAAGGACCTGTGCCTGCGGACGTTCATCGGGATCAACGAGGATGAAATCCTCAACAAGCAGGACGTGCTGATCAACCTGACGATCCTGTATGCAGCCCAGGAAGCGGTGCGTGACAACGACATCGATCACGCGCTGAATTACCGGACCATCACCAAAGCGATCATCGCTCACGTGGAAGGCAATCGCTTTGCCCTGCTCGAACGCCTGACCCAGGAAATTCTCGATCTGGTCATGGCCAATGAGTCGGTGCTGTACGCCGAAGTCGAAGTCGACAAGCCCCACGCCCTGCGTTTCGCCGAGTCGGTGTCGATCACCCTGGCCGCGAGCCGCTGACCGCGTCTGGCGCATTGCTCGCCAGACTTTTATTATCTCGCGCACGACTGAGTAACACAGAGCCCATCATGACTGACCAACAACGCCTCGAACTTGAAGCCGCCGCCTTCCGCCGGCTGGTCGCGCACCTGGACAGCCGCAAGGATGTGCAGAACATCGACCTGATGAACCTCTCGGGTTTCTGCCGCAACTGCCTGTCCAAATGGTACAAGGCCGCGGCTGACGAACGTCAGATCGAGGTCAGCCTCGACGACGCCCGTGAAGTCGTCTACGGCATGCCGTACGCCGAGTGGAAAGCCCAATATCAGCAAGAAGCCAGCGCCGAGCAACAAGCAGCGTTCGCCAAAGGAAAACCCAATGAGTGATTTGAACACCCTGCGCGCCAGCCTCAAGAGCGGCGAACACGTTTTTGCCGACACCCTGGCCTTCATCGCCGCCGGTTATGACTACCAGCCACAGGCGTTCAACAACGGTGGCGTGGAAAACGCCGCCGGGCAAAACGAAGGTTCGTGCAAGACCCTGGGCCTGGCGCTGCTGGAAGGGTTGAGCGATGAAGAAGCGCTGTTGGCATTCGGCGAGCATTACCGCTCCGTCGTGGCCACCCCCGAAGGCAGCGATCACGGCAACATCCGCGCGTTGATTGCCCATGGCCTGGCCGGTGTGAAGTTCACCCAGCAACCCCTGACCCGCCGCTGATTTCTGACTGACACCGCCCCTGTAGGAGCCGGCTTGCCGGCGATGGGTCCCTCGAGTCGTGCATCGCCTTCGAAGACGCCATCGCCGGCAAGCCGGCTCCTACAGGGTTTCGTGTTGCCTGGCTGATTTTGCACAACGCTCAAACCACATCCCGACTTTTAAGATTGATCCGGCAACTTTATTTCGTTTGCCCGGCACCACTGCTCGCGGCTTAGATAAAAGAAGAGCCTCCCTTCTTCAGAGTCGGTCATCCATGAGCAGCGAAACCATCAGCCGGTCGATCAACATCGTGCACCCTGTCACGCTCAGCCACGGCAAAAATGCCGAGGTCTGGGACACCGAGGGCAAACGCTACATCGACTTTGTCGGCGGCATCGGCGTGTTGAACCTCGGCCATTGCCACCCGCGCATCGTCGAGGCCATCCGCGAACAAGCCACCCGGTTAACGCACTACGCGTTCAACGCCGCCCCGCACGTGCCTTACCTCGAACTCATGGAGCGTCTGGCCGCGTTCATCCCGGTGGACTACCCGGTCAGCGGCATGCTCACCAACAGCGGCGCGGAAGCGGCGGAAAACGCCCTGAAGATCGTTCGGGGTGCGACCGGTCGCACGGCCGTCATCGCTTTCGACGGCGCCTTCCACGGGCGCACCCTCGCCACTCTCAACCTCAATGGCAAAGTCGCGCCCTACAAACAGAAGGTCGGCGTGTTGCCCGGTCCGGTGTTCCATTTGCCCTACCCGAGCAAGGACAACGGCGTGACCTGCGCCGAAGCGTTGAAGGCGATGGATCGGCTGTTCAGCGTCGAGATCGATGTCGACGACGTGGCGTGCTTTATCGTCGAGCCTGTGCAGGGTGAAGCCGGTTTCCTGGCGATGGATGTCGAGTTCGCTCAGGCCTTGCGCAAGTTCTGTGATGAAAAGAACATCCTGCTGATCGCCGATGAAATTCAGTCCGGCTTCGGCCGCACCGGCCAGCGGTTTGCGTTCTCGCGACTGGGCATCGAGCCGGACCTGATCCTGCTGGCCAAAAGCATTGCCGGCGGCGTGCCGCTGGGGGCGGTGGTCGGGCGCAAGTCGTTGCTCGACACTTTGCCCAAGGGCGGACTGGGCGGCACTTACTCGGGCAATCCGATCGCCTGCGCCGCTGCGTTGGCGACGCTGGATGAAATGACCGACGCCAACCTGCACGCCTGGGGTTCGCAGCAGGAAGAAGCAATCGTCAGCCGCTACGAAGCCTGGCGAGCCAACAAGGTTTCCCCTTATCTCGGACGCCTGACCGGTGTCGGCGCCATGCGCGGCATCGAACTGGCCAACGCCGACGGCACACCCGCCCCGGCGCAGCTGACACAACTGTTGGCCCTGGCCCGTGAAGCGGGGTTGCTGCTGATGCCTAGCGGCAAGTCGCGGCACATCATCCGGCTGCTGGCGCCGTTGACCACGGAGGCGGCGGTGCTGGAAGAAGGCCTCGACATCCTGGAAGCGTGCCTGAAAAAGCTGACCTGATCCCTGTAGGAGCCGGCTTGCTGGCGATCCAGTCGACTCGGTATGACAGGAGCACCGCGCCGCCTGCATCGCCAGCAAGCCGGCTCCTACAGGACAAGCAAAATGAGCGGCACAAAAAAACCGGCCGAAGCCGGTTTTTTTTCATTTCAACAGAATCAGAACGAAGCGTTCTGCAGACCGTCGAGGTAACGCTCGGTGTCCAGTGCCGCCATGCAGCCGGCGCCGGCCGAGGTGATCGCTTGACGGTAAACGTGGTCAGCCACGTCACCGGCGGCGAAGATGCCTTCAACGTTGGTCGCGGTCGCATTGCCTTCACGGCCGCCGTGCACCACCAGGTAACCGTCTTTCAATGTCAGCTGGCCTTCGAACAGCGAGGTGTTCGGGGTGTGGCCGATGGCGATGAACACGCCGTCGACTTTCAGCTCGTCGAAGCTGCCGTCGTTGTTCTTCAGGCGAGCACCGGTCACGCCCATGTTGTCGCCCAGGACTTCGTCCAGGTTCGAGTTCAACTTCAGGATGATCTTGCCTTCGGCAACGCGAGCATTGAGCTTGTCGATCAGGATCTTCTCGGCGCGGAAGGTTTCGCGACGGTGGATCAGGGTCACGGTGCTGGCGATGTTGGCCAGGTACAGGGCTTCTTCGACAGCGGTGTTACCGCCACCGACCACGGCCACTGGCTTGTTGCGGTAGAAGAAACCGTCGCACGTCGCGCAGGCCGAAACGCCTTTGCCCATGAACGCTTCTTCCGATGGCAGGCCCAGGTAGCGAGCGCTGGCGCCGGTGGCGATGATCAGGGCGTCGCAGGTGTAAGTCGCGCTGTCGCCGGTCAGGGTGTAAGGCTTGGCGGCGAAGTCCACGGCATTGATGTGATCGAAAACGATCTCGGTTTCAAAGCGCTCGGCGTGCTCACGCATCCGCTCCATCAACGCCGGGCCGGTCAGACCGTGGACATCGCCCGGCCAGTTGTCGACTTCGGTGGTGGTGGTCAGTTGACCGCCGGCTTGCATACCGGTGATCAGCAGTGGCTTGAGGTTGGCACGGGCGGCATAGACCGCGGCGCTGTAACCGGCAGGGCCGGAACCGAGAATAATCACTCGCGAATGACGGACTTCAGACATGACCTGCTCCTGTTGACCGGCCCGGAATACCTGGCGCGGAACGCCGGGTTGCCGGCGGGAATAAAAAAGGACCGTTGAAAGCACTTGGGGAAGGCTTGAACTCGACAGTCCTGTAAAAAGATTGGGTGCAGCGTATCGAGGGGGCGAAGATTAAGGAAATACGGTTTAACAATCCAGCTCATAGGCGGTCTCTATCCCGTCACGGCCAATATATAGACGCCTTTGTTACTGTTGATGTCGATGCTGCGACCGCGCTTTCGCCCGTAAGGCAAAGCCGGTAAGGTCGGCGCGTTTCCCTTCTGCTCGGAGCTCGATATGCCCGCCCCTGTTCTGTCCGGCCCGCAATACCTGCGCGAAGGCCTCAAGCTGGTCCTCAGCCCCAGCCTGCGTTTATTCGTGTTGCTGCCGCTGGCAATCAATCTGGTGCTGTTCGTCGGATTGATCTATCTGGCCGGCCATCAATTCAGTCTGTGGGTCGATACGCTGATGCCGTCTCTGCCCGACTGGCTGAGTTTTCTCAGCTACATCCTCTGGCCGATTTTCGTGGTGCTGGTGGTGTTGATGGTGTTCTTCACCTTCACCATGCTCGCCAACGTCATCGCTGCGCCGTTCAACGGTTTTCTCGCGGAGAAAGTCGAAGTGGTGGTGCGCGGCACCGACGACTTCCCGGCTTTCAGCTGGGGTGAACTGATCGCCATGATCCCGCGCACCCTCGCCCGGGAAATGCGCAAACTCGGCTACTTCCTGCCGCGGGCGATCGGGCTGTTCATCCTCTCGTTCATCCCGGTGGTGAACATCATCGCCGCACCGCTGTGGCTACTGTTCGGCGTATGGATGATGGCGATCCAGTACATCGACTACCCGGCGGACAACCACAAGCTGGGCTGGAACGAGATGCTCGCCTGGCTGCGTGAGAAGCGCTGGCAGAGCATGAGCTTCGGCGGGAGTGTTTACCTGGTGCTGCTGATTCCGGTGGTCAATATCCTGATGATGCCGGCGGCAGTGGCCGGCGCGACATTATTCTGGGTGCGAGAGCGTGGGGTAGAAAACCTCACCGCCAAACTTCGTTAGGTACTTGCTTTTCGTTGTTATCCACGCGCGGCAATAACTGTGCCCAGAATAATCAGGCCAACGCCCATTGATTTCTGGAGTGTCATTGGCTCACTTAGAATCCAACCACTTAAAAGCAAAACGACAACGAAGTTCAAGCTCATAAATGGATAGGCGTGACTAAGATCAAACTTGGTCATCGCCGCCATCCAGGCTAACGATGCTAAAAATCCCGCTGCGAACCCTGAAACAATCGCCGGATCCAAAAACAGCAAAAAAAGAAATTTAATTTTTTGAGTTGTGTCAGCGGGGAATGCACCGTAGTGAGAGATTCGCCATTTAAGAATAAGTTGCCCATAGACGGTCAGCAGGATGGTTGCAAATATATACACATAATCGAATATACGAGCCATCAGCCTCTCTCCAGCACAGCCAGGCCAAAGCCGGTTTTACCATAGCCATTACCGTTATAAAGCATGTACCGACTTCCCTTATGATCAAACACAAACGGGTATTCGATCATCTCGCTATCCCAGCCTTCCGATGAAACATCGATAGCGGCTTCCTCCAGCGCCAATCGCCATTGCTTGCCTTCGTCAGTGGTTGCGTAGCCGATACGATAGGTTTCCCCGGCTCCGCTGCGATAGGAGAACCACATCTCCAATCCACCCAGATGGTTTTTTGCGACGGTTGGGCGCGAAAACGCTTGAGCGACTCCAAGTTCGAAGGGGATTGCCAAGCCGTTACGCTTCCAGTTCTCGCCATCAAGGGAATGCGCCGAGTTGATCACATGAATCATTTCTCCGTTACCCGAATCCCAAGTACGGGTCGATCCATACCACATGTCATACCCGCCGTTTCCGTCTTCACGCACCCACGGGTAAGAAAGGCTTATAGGATCGTCTTTATCAGCGCTCATGAACGGATTTTTGCTATCAAGCGTCAGCGTAGTATCCGCATTGACAACTAACCTGCCGACATCCCCCCTCCAATGCTGATCAATTGGCGCCTGCCAACCCATGAAAAGCATGTATTGCACGCCATCCACCGTGTAGCAGTTACCAATGCTTATACCATCAGCGTAAAAACTGCCTTTCGGTCCGTGTTCCATGAAAGGTGAAGGGTGTTCTTTGATGACTTTTCGTTTTTCAATATCGATATCCACAGCCCCAACGGAGGAGCGGTTATCAGAATCCCGACCACTGAAAAATACCCGAAAGACATCATCGTGCAGATGTACCGGTAACGGGTTGGCGGCATGAGATAATAACTTGGGATGACGCGCATCACCCTCGACAAAAAATAATTGCCCGAGCTTTTTCCATGTCGACTTCATAGTTTTCTCAGCTTGCTGCTGGGAACTTTAGAGCGCTCAGTCGCCGTGCCGATAAAGACACCCTCCTGTTCAGCGTTTGCTAACAGCAGTGCGCCTGCACCAACGACGCACTTGTCCTCGACCGTTATATGATCACGAAGAGTCGCATTGACCCCGATAAAACACTGCTCGCCGATATGCACACCACCAGAAATAACTACATGGGATGCGATAAACGTATGATCCTGAATCGTAGAGTGGTGACCAATATGGTTACCGCTCCACAACGTAATATTATTGCCAATATTAACGAATGGCTGAATGGTATTGTCTTCAAGAATAAAACAATTGTCGCCAATCCGGCCTTCATTGAGCACCGTGGCATGACTGCTTATGTAACTGGCAAGCGTGTAGCCGAGCGCCTTGGCTGCAAGATATTTTTCTTTGCGCACTGCATTGAGCTTCGAGTAGCTCAGGGCAATAAACAGCTCGTGACTGTGCGTTGGATAGTGCTCGGCTACGTCTTCGAATGCAACGACTGGTAGACCACAGAAAGTAGGCGCTTCGATATAACTACCGTCCACAGTGAAAGCAACAATCTCATAAGCGGAGTCTGTACTAAAATAAAAGTGGGCCAGCTGCGCAATATCGCCAGAGCCGAAAATCACTAATTTTTTTTTCATCACATTTTCCTTACAAGAATAGTGAATTCGTACAACCCATAATCGTGCAGAAGGGCTACATGACGAGAGTAACGCCGCTTGCATATATCAAATAACAGGCAAGGATCGGCGTAGTACAGATCATCTCGCTTCTTATCTTCGTCAGAGTAGGAGGTGAGGCAATTAAAAGAGAACCCCAGACGACTTGTTCGATCCAGAACATCCAGTGTTTTTTCAAGATAGCTCAGCCACTCGTCGTCTGAACGACCCAGGCGAACATTAAAAATACCACTGGCAACGCCATAGTCAGCGACAGAGTCGGGCTCGGACCCGGCAATGAATCGAACACCGGACAGTTTTGCGTAACGCTGTTCGGCGGCCTGAATCATCTCTTTTGAAACATCTATACCAAGATATGAAAATTTCTGAGGCTTGTTATTTAAGTAGTCAACCAGCGCACCGTAGCCACATCCCAGATCATTGACAGTACAGTCCTGCGGGCCATCGATTACTTTGCAGAGTTGCTCGAAACGCAGCGCCTGGCCCTGTTCACCATTCCAGTCCACCCCATTCGGTGTCTCGCCATGCAGTGCAAGCTTGCTCGAGTAATAGCTCGCTACTTCATCAAGGAGCTCAGTTTTGTCGCTGTGCATAAATCTGCCTCACGATAGTGTAGGGGCGCTGTTTTGACTCGGAAAATATCTTGGAAAGATAGATCCCCACGACACCGATAAACGAAATTATCATGCCGCCAAGTAGCCAGATAGAGGCCATGACCGACGTCCAGCCGCTCATTGGCTTTGCGAGAAACATCCAGTGCGCTGTCAAATATAGAATATAAAGTAGTGCGAAAAACGAAATAGACACACCTATATAAAAAATACCAATCAATGGCGCATTGCTGAACGATGTTACCGAATTCACCAATATAGACATTTTTCTTCTGAGTGTATAAGTCGTCTGACTGGTATTGCTCTTTTTGACCGTCTGCGGCTGCTGTTCAAACCCGGTAATATGCCAAAGACCGGCAATAAATACCTCTCGTTCCTTATGGCGCAGTAAAGCGTCCACGTAGCGACGAGTCATTAATCTTGCAGTGACAATATTCTCTGGCAGGGCGAGTCCAGTCAGGGCTTGAAAGAAACGATAGAACCACCGGCCGCTCCATCGCTCAAACCAGCCGCCTTTGCGCTGCTCCTGCACTCCGTAAACAACATCACAGGCGGTCTGATTGATTTGCTGGTCAAAGCTGAGCAAGCACTCCGGCTCTTCTTCCAGATCGCTGTCAATCAGGAATATTTTTTCGCCTTTTGCGTGGGAGAGCCCCGTCATCATGGCCTTATGATGGCCGAAATTACGGGAGAGATCGATAAGTACGACATGATGGTCTCGTTCAGTGAGCGAGATGGCGATATCAAGACTGTTATCGGGAGATCCATCATTCACCAGCAGGATCTCATAATCATCCCCTGCAAGCGTCATCGCGACAGCACTCACGCGCGAATGAAACTCCTCTATGTAAGAGGCTGACTGATAAAGAGTGGCTACGATTGAGAGCTTCATGGAGCAACATGCCTCATTTGGCGATGAGCGTCTTTTCCACAATTAAAAAGCAGGTCAAGGACCGTGACGCCATGGGTAAACTCGCCCCATAACTGCGAATACTCCGGATAACCTGAGTAATCGAACCAGGTTAACTTTATATTCATCGCTTCAAATACAGCTTCATCAACGTAGTCCTTGGCAGATGGCCCGGAGACGTACTCGCTCCCCCCAGCCTGTGCACAAAGATTGGCAAGGCGTTCCGTCTTACCGTCGACCAACTCATAATCCGATGAACGACTAATAACTGTCTTGATTTCCAGGTAATCGCAAACAGCCTGAATAAATCGCTGATTAAGCTCTGAAATATGAGTATAACTTTCATTCAGATAAAGCGGCTCAAGCCATTTTGCAATTTCATTGAAGTGCGGAGCGCGACTGTAATTTTGAACCAGAGACTTCCAATGTGAAGCGGCCCAGTCAACACCATCTATCTCAGTTTCCCTGATCTTCTGATGATATTTTCCTTTCACTAAAACTGGCACGGTCAACCATTGCACACCTTGCGGGGTTTTAATCTGATTACGATTTCGCCAATCACGCCGAGTATATTGCATGTCATCATAGAGAATGAACTCATCCACTGATGCGATCATGTCAAAATACCCTTTCCAAGGGATGTAGTTGGATTGAAGTATCGCGACTTTTTTCAACGCACTGTTCCCTGGCGACGGTGAATCTTCATTGAGAAATGTAATTGTGAAGTAGAACGAGCACTTAGACGCACAGCAATATCACTACACAATTTTTAAGGCTGTCATATTAATCTGCAATGGGGGGAAGCGTCACCCTTTTCATGGTTTTTTGCCTCAGCAAACGCTCGAACGAGTTAACGTTTTGTGGACGCGACGCTAGCCCACGCCTATCCTCAGTCGCCCGGCCAAATGACATTCAATGCTCGCGCGGTCACAAATCCATCATCAAAACGCCACAACGACGACATGGCCTCAGCCGACACTGAGGTCATGACGACAGCTCTGCATATCACCCTGATCACCGAAACCTTCCCTCCCGAAATCAACGGCGTGGCCAATACCCTTGGCCGCTTGTGCGACGGTTTGCGCGCGCGCGGGCATCAGGTTGAACTGGTGCGGCCACGTCAGGGTTGCGATCAGCAGCTGGGCAGCGACGATGAATTGCTGCTGTGCCGGGGCTGGCCGCTGCCGGGGTATCCGGGTTTGCAATGGGGTCAGTCGTCGATGCACAAGCTGCTGCGACGCTGGAAGCGCCAGCGCCCGGACGTGCTGTACATCGCCACGGAAGGACCGCTGGGCTTGTCCGCGTTGCGCGCGGCACGGCGCCTGGGGATTTCGGTGGTCAGCGGTTTTCACACCAACTTCCAGCAGTACTCCAATCAGTACGGGCTCGGATTGCTCACGCGCCTGCTGACCCACTACCTGCGCTGGTTTCACAATCGCTCGACCCTGACGCTGGTGCCGAGTGTCAGCCAGCGACTGGAGCTGGAGCGCCGGCATTTCGAGCGGCTGGCATTGCTGTCCCGCGGGGTCGACAGTCAGTTGTTCCACCCAACCAAACGGCTGCAATCGTTGCGTGAGCAATGGGGCCTGAGCGAGAAGGACATCGCAGTCATCCACGTAGGACGCCTGGCACCGGAGAAGAACCTTGGTTTGCTCAAGCGCTGTTTCGACACGTTGAAAGCGACTTATCCACAGCGAAACCTAAAGCTGATCATCGTCGGTGACGGTCCGCAACGGGTGGCTCTGGAACAGGAACTGCCCGAAGCGATTTTCTGTGGCACTCAGCGCGGCGAGGCCCTGGCCAGCCACTATGCGTCAGGGGATGTGTTTTTGTTTCCGAGCATGACCGAAACCTTCGGCAATGTGGTGCTTGAGGCACTCGCGTCAGGGTTGGGCGTGGTGGCCTACGATCAGGCTGCGGCGGCGCAGCATATTCGCCATGGCTACAACGGCGTGCTGGCGATGCCGGGGGATGAGGAAGCGTTCAGCGATGCCGCGGTGTGGCTGCTGGAGAAGCGCGAAACCTTGCGATGCGTAAGGTTGAATGCGCGCCAGCATGCGAGTCGGCAGGGTTGGGCAGCGATTATCGAGCAATTCGAGGGGCAGTTGCGGGGGGCTTGTTCGCAGGAACAGGTTTTGCCTGATGTGGCTTTGTTGCCTTAAAAGCTTCGCGGGCAAGCCTCGCTCCTACAGGGACTTGCGTTCCGGCACATACCCTGTAGGAGCGAGGCTTGCCCGCGAAGAGGCCTTTCCAGTCGCTACTTAAACCAGCGTCATCAACGCCTCACGGCTGAACGGCAGGATATCTCCCTCTCGACCGTCACGCACTTTCTGCGCCCAGTCCGGGTCCACCAGCAGCGCACGCCCCACCGCCACCAGATCGAACTCGTCGTTGTTCAAACGCTCCAGCAGTTTTTCCAGACTGGCCGGCTGCGCGATCTTGTCGGTGTTGACCATGAATTGCAGGAACTCGCCATCCAGGCCAACGCTGCCCACGGTGATGGTCGGCTTGCCGGTCAGTTTGCGCGTCCAGCCTGCCAGGTTCAGCTCGGAACCGTCGAACTCCGGCTCCCAGAAACGGCGCGTCGAGCAGTGGAAAATGTCCACGCCAGCGTCGGACAACGGCTTGAGGAACTCGCCCAGCGCTTCCGGAGTTTGCACCAGACGCGCGGTGTAATCCTGCTGCTTCCACTGAGAGAAACGGAAGATGATCGGGAAGCCTTCACCGACTGCCGCACGCACCGCCTGAATCAGTTCGATGGCAAAACGCGAACGGTTCGCCAGGTCGCCACCGTATTCATCGGTGCGCTGATTGGTGCCTTCCCAGAAGAACTGGTCCACCAGATAGCCATGGGCGCCGTGGATTTCCACGCCGTCCATGCCGATGCTTTGCGCGTCTTTGGCGGCTTGAGCGAACGCGGCGATCACGTCCTGGATATCCTGTTTAGTCATGCCGTGAACCACGACCTGACCGTCCTTCAGCTTTTCCGACGGACCGTAACCCGGCACGCTGGCGTCAGGCTCGGTGCCGATGCGACGCACGCTGCCGACATGCCAAAGCTGCGGAACGATCTTGCCGCCTTCGGCATGCACCGCATCAACGACTTTCTTCCAGCCAGCCAGCGCGGCTTCACCGTAGAAATGCGGCACGTTCGGGTAGCCGTTGGAGGCCTTGTGGCCGACGGTGGTGCCTTCGGTGATGATCAAACCCACGCCGGCGGCGGCGCGACGACGGTAGTACTCGATCACTTTGGAATTGGGTACGCCACCCGGCGAAAACGAGCGGGTCATCGGCGCCATGACGACACGGGTCGGCAGTTCGAGGGTGCCGAGGTGGAACGGTTTGAACAGGGCTTTGACAGGCATGGGACGCTCCACGGGATTAGACTTTATGACGACGATAATATGGAGTTGGGAACGCCTTGAATAGCACTATTGATTTTGGTGATTAAGGAATAAAAGGTGGAAAGCATCGTAGGAGCGAGCGGGCGGCGCTCCGACTTGCCCGCGAAGGCGGTCGGTCAGTCGACATCATTACTGACTGACCTGACGCCTTCGCGGGCAAGCCTCGCTCCTACAGGGGGAATCAGCTCAGGGCTTTTTCGATTGCCTGAATGACAGTGGGATCATCCGGCGCCGTACGCGGTGAGAACCGCGCCAGTACGCGACCGTCTTTGCCGAGCAGGAATTTTTCGAAATTCCAGGTGATATCACCCGGGAATTCAGCCCCCTCGCCCGCCAGCAGGCGGTACAACTGATGACGCTCATGACCGTTGACTTCCAGCTTGCTGGACAACGGAAAGGTCACGCCATAGTTGAGGCTGCAGAACTCCTGGATCTCTTTCTCGGTACCCGGTTCCTGCCCGGCAAACTGGTTGCACGGCAAGCCCAGCACGCTGAAGCCTTTACCTTTGTATTGCTGGTAAAGGTTTTCCAGCGCCGCGTATTGTGGGGTCAAGCCACATTTGGAGGCGACGTTGACCACCAGCACGACATGCCCCTTGAAGGGCGCCAGAGGTAGCTCCTGACCATCCAGGCCTGTCAAATTAAGGTCGTGAAAAGCACTCATGACGTACTCCAGATTCCCGTGTTCTTCTCGAAACAGCCTCTTGGTGAGGCCACCAAGGACAGCCGCGGACTAAAAAGGCGCCCTCGGGCGCCTCTCCAGTTCTCTGAGCTTAGCGCAGAAAATCAGTGGTGATGGCCACCTTCGCCATGGACGTGACCATGAGCGATTTCTTCCTGGCTGGCGTCACGGATGGCGATGATCTTGACCTGGAAGTTCAGGCGCTGACCGGCCAACGGGTGGTTGCCGTCGACGGTGACATCGTCGCCATCCAGATCGCGAATAGTCACGATCTGCATTTGGCCGTCCGGTGCGGAAGCGTGGAACTGCATGCCCACTTCCAGCTCGTCGACGCCTTCGAACATGCTGCGGCTCAGGGTGCTGACCAGTTCGGCAGCGTATTCGCCGTAAGCGTCTTCAGGTTCAACGGCCACGGTCAGCTCGTCGCCGACTGCTTTGCCTTCCAGAGCCTTTTCCAGGCCCGGAATGATGTTACCTGCGCCTTGCAGGTAGACCAGCGGCGCGCCGCCGGCGGAGCTGTCGATGACCTCACCAGCGTCGTTGGTCAGGGTATAGTCGATGGAGACAGCCTTATTGGCGGCGATCAGCATGGGGCGAGACCTTTTGCATAAGAATTTAGAAAGGCCAAGTTTAGCGAAGCAATCGTCCGAAAGCGAACACAACCCGGACAGACGGAATGCGGCGCCAGGCTCGACGGTCACAGGTTTTCATCAGGACGAGGACGGGCATTGGGTGGCCGAGCTGTCCTGTGGCCACACGCAGCACCTGCGCCACCAGCCACCGTGGCAATCGCGCGCCTGGGTCATGGACCCACTGCTGCGTCATGAAAAAATAGGCCAGCCCTTTGAATGCGGTTGGTGCGCACAAGGCTCGGTTAGCGATAACCTTGGCGACTGAATTTCGGTAGATCGTCAGCTATAGATGATCACCTTTGTCATGCTCCCTTAGAGAATCCGCATGCAAACTTTTTTTATCGCGCCCACCGATTTTGGTGTGGGTCTGACCTCCATCAGCCTCGGGCTGGTGCGCACCCTCGAGCGGGCCGGCCTCAAAGTCGGCTTTTTCAAACCGATTGCCCAGCCGCATCCGGGTGATACCGGGCCGGAGCGCTCCACCGAACTGGTGGCGCGCACCCACGGTTTGAAACCGCCGCAACCGCTGGGCCTGGCGCACGTCGAGCGCATGCTCGGCGACGGCCAGCTCGATGAGCTGCTCGAAGAAATCATCACGCTCTATCAGCAAGCGGCCATCGGCAAGGACGTGCTGATCGTCGAAGGCATGGTCCCGACCCGCAGCGCCAGTTACGCCGCGCGGGTCAATCTGCATTTGGCCAAGAGTCTGGATGCCGACGTGATTCTGGTTTCGGCACCGGAAAACGAAGTGCTGACCGAGCTCTCCGGTCGCGTGGAGTTGCAGGCGCAATTGTTCGGCGGGCCGAAAGACCCGAAAGTCCTCGGCGTGATCCTCAACAAGGTCAAGACCGACGAGAGCATGGAGGCCTTCGCCTCGCGCCTCAAGGAGCATTCGCCGTTGCTGCGCAGCGGGGATTTCCGCTTGCTCGGTTGCATCCCGTACCAGCCGGAACTGAACGCGCCGCGCACCCGCGACGTGGCCGATCTGATGGGCGCGCAAATCCTCAATGCCGGCGACTACGAAACCCGGCGCATGACCAAAATCATCATTTGTGCGCGCACCATGCGCAACACCGTGGAGCTGCTCAAGCCCGGCGTGCTGGTGGTGACGCCCGGCGATCGCGACGACATCATCCTCGCCGTCAGCCTCGCTGCCATGAACGGCGTGCCGCTGGCCGGCCTGCTGCTGACCAGCGACACCCTGCCCGACCCGCGCATCATGGACCTGTGCCGTGGCGCCTTGCAGGCCGGTTTGCCGGTGTTGTCGGTGAGCACCGGCTCCTACGACACCGCGAACCAGCTGAACGGTTTGAACAAGGAAATCCCGATCGACGACCGCGAGCGAGCGGAGATCATCACCGACTTCGTCGCCAGCCACCTCGACGCCAACTGGCTGCACCAGCGTTGCGGCACGCCAAGGGAGATGCGCCTGTCGCCTGCGGTGTTCCGTTATCAATTGATCCAGCGCGCCCAGGCCGCCAACAAGCGCATCGTGCTGCCCGAGGGTAGTGAGCCACTGACCGTGCAAGCCGCCGCAATCTGCCAAGCGCGCGGCATTGCCCGCTGTGTGTTGCTGGCGAAACCGGCGGATGTCGAAGCCGTGGCGCGTGCCCACGATATCGAACTGCCGCCAGGCCTGGAGATTCTCGACCCGGACCTGATTCGCGAACGTTACGTCGAGCCGATGGTTGCGTTGCGCAAGACCAAAAGCCTCAACGCGCCGATGGCCGAGCAGCAACTGGAAGACACCGTGGTGATCGGCACCATGATGCTGGCGCTGGATGAAGTCGACGGCCTGGTGTCCGGTGTCATTCACTCCACCGCCAACACCATCCGCCCGGCCTTGCAGCTGATCAAGACCGCTCCGGGCTGCACCCTGGTGTCGTCGGTGTTCTTCATGCTGTTCCCCGAAGAGGTGCTGGTCTACGGCGACTGCGTGATGAACCCGCACCCGAGCGCCACGGAACTGGCCGAGATCGCCCTGCAAAGTGCGGACTCGGCAGCAGCGTTCGGCATTACGCCGCGCGTGGCGATGATCAGCTATTCCAGCGGTGAATCGGCCAGCGGCGAAGAGGTCGAGAAGGTCCGCGAGGCGACGTTGCTCGCCCACGAGCAACAACATTCACTGCTGATCGACGGTCCGTTGCAGTACGACGCCGCCGCCAACGAAACCGTTGCCCGGCAACTGGCGCCGAACAGTCAGGTCGCCGGTCGCGCCACGGTGTTCGTGTTCCCCGACCTGAATACCGGCAACACCACGCACAAAGCCGTGCAGCGCAGCGCCGACTGCGTCAGCCTCGGCCCGATGCTGCAAGGCCTGCGCAAACCGGTGAACGACCTGCCGCGTGGCGCGCAAGTCGACGACATCGTGTACACCATCGCGTTGACCGCGATTCAAGCTGCCAACCGACCTCTGGATGTTTAAATGCTGGATTTCCTGCCTGCCGCCGCACGCGGCGTGATTGCATCGTTGTTGCTGGCACTCAATACGATTCTGCTCTGCTCGTTTCTGTTCTGCGTGGCGATTTTCAAGGTGTTGCCGTTCGCCCTCACCCAGCGTTTCACGCGCTGGCTGATGAACCATACCCATGAAGCCTGGATCAGCAACAACAAGGCCTGGATGAACCTGGTCCGCCGCACCCGCTGGCACCTCAGCGGCCTTGAAGGGCTGGACTATCAGCACTCGTACCTGATCACCAGCAACCACCAGAGCTGGGTCGACATCATGGTGTTGCAGTACGTGCTCAACCGTCGTATCCAGCCGCTGAAGTTCTTTCTCAAGCAAGAGTTGATCTGGGTGCCGGTGATTGGCCTGGCTTGGTGGACGCTGGGCTTTCCGTTCATGAAGCGCTATTCCAAGGCTTACCTGGAAAAGCACCCGGAGAAGAAAGGCAAAGACCTGGAAACCACGCGCAAGACCTGCGCGAAGTTTCGTGATAACCCGGTGGGGATTTTCAATTTCGTCGAAGGCACGCGCTTCACCGAAGGCAAGCATGCGCAGCAGAAATCACCGTTCAAGTATTTGCTCAAACCCAAGGCCGGTGGCATTGCGTTTGTGCTGGACGCCATGGGTGAGCAGCTGGAGTCGATCGTCAACGTGACGATTCACTATCCGGGCGGGCGTCCGGGGTACTGGGATCTGTTATGCGGGAACGTTGCGGACGTGGTGGTGCACTTTCAGGAGTTGAAGATTCCGCCGCAGTTTATTGGCAAGAACTACGACCAGGATGGGGAGTATCGGTTGCAGTTTCAGGGGTGGATCAATCAGCTTTGGCTAGACAAGGATGCGTTGCTTGAGCAGATGCATCGCGAATACCCCGATAAACACTGACCTACTGTGGGAGCCAGCCTGCTGGCGATAGCGGGTTCACATTCAGCAGATTTATTGCCTGAATCACCGCAATCGCTAGCAGGCTAGCTCCCACAGTTGACCGAGTTGACCCACAAAAAAGCCCGCCGATGATCACTCATCGGCGGGTTTTTTATGAGCAGCTAACGCTTAGATCGCGCCATGCTTGCGCAGCAGATCCAGCACTTGCTTGACGCTTTCTTCCAGCGACAGCGACTGGGTGTCGACCACGAGGTCGGCGTCCAGCGGCACGTCGTACGGGAAGGAATCACCCGGAATGTTATCCCCGGCCGCCGCGTACAAGCCTTGCGGATCACGCTCGGCACAAACAGTCGGCGAGGCCTGGACGTAGACCGTCAGCAGACGCTCCTTGCCGATCAGGTCCTTGGCCTGCTCACGCCCTTCTGCACTCGGCGCAACAAACGCAGCGAGGGTCAGCAGACCCGCTTCGTTGAACTGACGCGCAACGTGCGCGGCACGACGCCAGTTCTCGGTACGCCCGGCGCGATCCTGTGGCAGACCTTTATTCAGGTCGTGACGCAGGTTCTGGCCATCGAGCACAAACACCGCACGGCCCAGGTCGAACAGCTTGCGTTCAACCGCATACGCCAGAGTGCTTTTGCCCGCGCCCGACAAACCGCTGAACAACACGGTGGCCGGCTGTTGGCCGAAACGCTGAGCGCGTTCTTCGGTGGCAACGTGCGCCAGTTTGCCGTGGTGCGTGCTGCTGCCATGCGCCAACGGCTGAGCGATGATCATGCCGGCGGCGACGGTGCCGTTGGTCAAACGGTCGATGACGATGAACGAACCGGTGGTGCGGTTGCTCGCGTAACCGTCCAGCGCGATGGCGGCGTCGAGGCTGATCTTGACGCGACCGATCTCGTTCAACTGCAACGCGCTGGCAGGGCCTTCTTCCAGGGTGTTCACGTCAACGCGGTTGACGATGCTGGTGATCGAACCCGGCACGTACGTCGTGGCGCGCTTGATGTCGTATTTCTTGCCCGGCAGCATCGGTTCTTCGGCCATCCACACCAGCATGGCGTCGAAGGCGTCAGTCACTTGCGGCAGGTTGTCGGCGTGCACCAGCAAGTCGCCGCGAGAGATATCGATCTCGTCTTCCATGGTCAGCGTCACCGCTTGACCCGGCCCGGCATGCTCCAGCTCACCTTCGAAGGTGACGATGGATTTCACGCGGCTGCTCTTGCCCGACGGCAGCACAACGACTTCATCGCCCTTGTGCACGACGCCGCTGGCCAGGGTGCCGGCGAAACCACGGAAGTTCAGGTTCGGACGGTTGACGTACTGCACCGGGAAACGCAGGTCGGTGTAGTTGCGGTCGCTGGCGATTTCGACGGTTTCGAGAATTTCCATCAGCGACTGGCCGGTGTACCACGGCGAGCGCTCGGACTTGTTCACCACGTTGTCGCCCTTCAGCGCCGACATCGGCACGAAGGCCATGGTGGTCGGCTTGAACGCGATGCCTTCGGCGAACTTCAGGTAATCGGCCTTGATCGACTCGAACACGCTTTCGTCGAAGCCATTGAGGTCCATCTTGTTGATGGCGACCACGATGTGCTTGATGCCCAGCAACGAGGCGATGAAGCTGTGGCGACGGGTCTGGGTCTGCACGCCGTAGCGGGCGTCGACCAGGATGATCGCCAGGTCACAGGTGGATGCACCGGTGGCCATGTTGCGGGTGTACTGCTCATGGCCAGGGGTGTCGGCAATGATGAATTTGCGCTTGGCGGTGGAGAAGTAGCGGTAAGCGACATCGATGGTGATGCCCTGCTCACGCTCGGCCTGCAGGCCGTCGACCAGCAATGCCAGGTCGATGTCTTCGCCAGTGGTGCCGACTTTTTTCGAGTCGCGGGTAATGGCTTCCAGGTGATCTTCGTAGATCATCTTGGAGTCGTGCAGCAGGCGCCCGATCAGGGTGCTCTTGCCGTCGTCGACGTTGCCACAGGTCAGAAAGCGCAGCATTTCCTTGCGTTCGTGCTGGCCCAGGTAGGCGAGGATGTCCTCGCTGATCAAATCAGATGCGTGCGACATGACAACCCCTTAGAAATAACCCTGACGTTTCTTTTCTTCCATCGAGCCTGCGCCATCGTGATCGATGACCCGGCCCTGGCGTTCGGAAGTTCGCGTCAGGAGCATTTCCTGAATGATGTCGGTCAGGCTGGTGGCCTCGGACTCGACCGCACCGGTCAGCGGGTAGTCACCCAGTGTACGGAAACGGACTTTCTTCTTGACGATGCGCGCCTTGTCTTCGTCGCTCAGGTGATTGAGCAGGCGTTCGTCGTCGATCATGATCCAGGTGCCATTCATCTCGATGACGTCGCGCTCGGCGGCGAAATACAGCGGCACAATCGGGATGCCTTCGAGGTAGATGTACTGCCAGATGTCCAGTTCGGTCCAGTTCGACAATGGGAAAACGCGGATCGATTCGCCCTTGTTGACGTTGCCGTTGTAGACGTTCCACAGCTCTGGACGCTGGTTTTTCGGGTCCCAGCGGTGCTTGGTGTCGCGGAAGGAATACACGCGCTCTTTGGCGCGGGACTTCTCTTCGTCGCGGCGAGCGCCACCGAAAGCGGCGTCGAAACCGTACTTGTCGAGCGCCTGTTTCAGGCCCTCGGTTTTCATGATGTCGGTATGCTTGGCGCTACCGTGGGTCAGCGGGTTGATGCCCTGGGCCACGCCATCGGGGTTCACGTGCACCAGCAGGTCCAGGCCGAGTTCTTCGACCATACGGTCGCGGAATTCGTACATTTCCTTGAACTTCCACCGGGTGTCGACGTGCATCACCGGGAACGGCAATTTGCCCGGGAAGAATGCCTTGCGCGCAAGGTGCAGCATCACGGCGGAATCTTTACCGACGGAGTACAGCATCACCGGGTTATCGAACTCGGCGGCGACCTCGCGGATGATGTGGATGCTTTCGGCCTCCAGCTGTTTCAGATGCGTCAGTTTGTCGACCATGGCTACTCACGAAAACGATCTTATGGACGGCCAGCGGGCCGTGTTCGAGCGGGGAATCCTAGCACAGCGACCTCTTCTAATCAGGACGCGAGCTAGATCGAAAGGGTATATGAATATACCCCCCTGTTTGGGTGACACCGGACCTGTAGGAGCTGGCTTGCCAGCGATGAGTCCCTCGAATAGTGAGGCGATCAGCAGGACGCCATCGCCGGCAAGCCGGCTCCTACAAAGACAGCTGTGTATTCAGATCGGATTCGGGCAATCGATGAAGATGTGCTCCAGCGCAAACCGTCGCGCCAGGTAATCCCCCAGCGCCTGCACACCATAACGCTCGGTGGCGTGGTGACCGGCGGCGATGAAACTGATGTCGTTTTCACGGGCGCTATGGAAGGTTTGCTCGGACGCCTCGCCGCTGAGGTACAGATCGACGCCCGCCAAGACCGCCTGATCGATATACCCCTGACCGCCACCAGTGCACCAGCCGACCCGACGAATCATCTCGCTGCCTTCAATCAGCAGCGGCTCGCGCCCCATGACTTCCTGCACGCGGCGAGCGAAATCACGCGGCGTCACCGGTTCGTTCAACGAGCCGACCAGACCGACAATCTTCAGGTTATCCGGGTCCAGCGGCCCTTCGACGGTGATGTCCAACTGACGGGCGAGCTGCACGTTGTTACCGACTTCCGGGTGCAGGTCCAGCGGCAAGTGATAGGACAGCAGGCTGATGTCGTGCTTGAGCAGGGTTTTCAACCGACGCTGCTTCATGCCGGTGATGCACGGGTTCTCGCCCTTCCAGAAGTAACCGTGATGCACCAGCACCAGATCGGCCTGCGCTTCGACGGCTGCATCCAGCAACGCCTGGCTGGCCGTGACGCCACTGACGATGCGCATCACCTGCGGTCGGCCTTCGACCTGTAACCCGTTGGGGCAATAATCGGCAATCTTTGCACTGTTCAGATAACGGTCGGCTTCTTCGACCAGGGTGCTCAGGGCGACGGCCATAAAAGACTCCTAAATATCCCGTTCAGAGGCGCGCGCGGCCTCGTATAATGCGCGACATTATGGGCGGTCTCTAACCGCCTGCAACCTCTCAGGACGTGCTTAATGCTCAAGGCGCTGCGTTTTTCCGGCTGGCCGCTGTTGGCCGGCGTGCTTATCGCTCTATTGATCATCCAGCGTTACCCGCAGTGGGTCGGGCTTCCAAGCCTCGACGTCAACCTGCAACAAGCCCCGCAAACCACCACCATGCAACAGGGGCCGGTGTCCTATGCCGACGCCGTCACCACCGCTGCGCCGTCGGTGGTGAACCTGTACACCACCAAAGTCATCAACAAGCCGAACCATCCGCTGTTCGAAGACCCGCAGTTCCGCCGCTTCTTCGGCGACAACGCGCCCAAGCAGAAACGCATGGAATCGAGCCTCGGCTCCGGCGTGATCATGAGCCCGGAAGGCTACCTGCTGACCAACAACCACGTGACCAGCGGCGCCGACCAGATTGTCGTCGCGCTGAAGGACGGGCGTGAAACCCTGGCCCGCGTCATCGGCAGCGACCCGGAAACCGACCTCGCGGTCCTGAAGATCGATCTGAAAAACCTGCCGTCGATCACCGTCGGCCGCTCCGACAACATCCGCATCGGCGACGTCGCGCTGGCCATCGGCAACCCGTTCGGCGTCGGCCAGACCGTGACCATGGGCATCATCAGCGCCACCGGCCGTAACCAGCTGGGCCTGAACAACTACGAAGATTTCATCCAGACCGACGCCGCGATCAACCCCGGCAACTCCGGCGGTGCGCTGGTGGATGCCAATGGCAACCTGACCGGGATCAACACGGCGATCTTCTCCAAGTCCGGCGGTTCGCAAGGCATCGGTTTCGCGATCCCGGTCAAACTGGCGATGGAAGTGATGAAGTCGATCATCGAACACGGCCAGGTGATTCGCGGCTGGCTCGGTATCGAAGTGCAGCCGTTGAGCCAGGAACTGGCGGAGTCGTATGGCCTGTCGGGACGTCCGGGCATTGTGGTCGCGGGGATTTTCCGTGACGGCCCGGCGCAGAAGGCCGGCCTGCAATTGGGCGACGTGATTCTCACCATCGACGGCGAACCGGCCGGTGATGGTCGTCGCTCGATGAACCAGGTCGCGCGGATCAAACCGACCGACAAAGTCACGGTTCAGGTGATGCGCAACGGCAAGGAACTGAAGCTCACCGCTGAAATCGGCTTGCGCCCGCCACCGGCGCCGGTCAAAGAGAAAGAAGAACAGTAAGCACTCACTACACAATCCCTGTAGGAGCGAGCGGTGCGGCGATCCGACTTGCCCGCGAAGAACGATAACGCGGTGTACTTGATGCACCGTGTCATCGTTCTTCGCGGGCAAGCCTCGCTCCTACAGTGGTATGTTTTAGAGGTCGCCGAGGCCGTCGATCAGTGCCTGATTCTGTTCAGGTGTGCCAATCGAAATCCGCAGGAACTGCGCAATGCGCTCCTGCTTGAAGTGCCGGACGATCACGCCTTGCTCGCGCAACTTCGCCGCCAGCCCCGCCGCATCGTGCTGCGGATGCCGGGCGAAGATGAAGTTCGCCGCTGACGGCAGCACTTCAAAGCCCTTGGCTTGCAGTTGCGCAACGACCTTCTCGCGATTCTCGATCACCAACCCACAGGTCTTGTCGAAGTATTCGCGGTCTTCGAATGCGGCGGCTGCACCGACGTTCGCCAGGCGATCCAGCGGATAAGAGTTGAAGCTGTTCTTGATCCGCTCCAGCGCCTCGATCAGGTCCGGATGCCCCACCGCCAGACCGACCCGCAGGCCGGCCAGGGAACGGGATTTGGACAAGGTCTGAGTCACCAGCAAATTCGGATAACGGTCCACCAGACTGATCGCCGTCTCGCCACCGAAGTCGATGTAAGCCTCATCCACCACGACCACCGAATCCGGGCTGGCCTTGAGGATCTGCTCAACCGCGTCCAGCGCCAACAGGCAACCGGTCGGCGCGTTCGGGTTCGGGAAGATGATCCCGCCGTTTGGCTTGGCGTAATCCGCCGGGTTGATCTGGAACTGTTCGTCCAGCGGCACCGCGTCGAACGTGATGCCATACAACCCGCAGTAGACCGGGTAGAAGCTGTAGCTGATGTCCGGGAACAACACCGGCTGATCGTGTTGCAGCAAACCGTGAAAGATGTGCGCCAGGACTTCATCGGAACCGTTGCCGAGGAACACCTGATTACTTTGAACACCGTAGTAATGGGCGACTGCGTTTTTCAACAAGTCGCTGTTCGGGTCCGGGTACAAACGCAGGTTGTCGTTGAGCTCGGTCTGCATCGCCGCCAGGGCTTTTGGCGATGGGCCGTACGGGTTTTCGTTGGTGTTGAGCTTCACCAGTTTCGCCAGTTTCGGTTGCTCGCCCGGCACGTAAGGCACCAGGTTCTTGACGAACGGGCTCCAGAATTTACTCATCTCAGTTCCCCTGCTTGTCGTCAATGATGCGGTATTCGGCGCTGCGGGCGTGGGCGGTCAGCGACTCGCCACGGGCCAGCACGGAAGCGGTCTTGCCAAGTTCCGACGCACCCTGCTCGGAGCAGAAGATGATCGACGAGCGTTTCTGGAAGTCGTACACGCCCAGCGGCGAGGAGAACCGTGCGGTGCCGGAAGTCGGCAGCACGTGGTTCGGGCCGGCGCAGTAGTCGCCCAAGGCTTCGGAGGTGTGACGGCCCATGAAGATTGCGCCGGCGTGACGGATCTGCGGCAGCCACGCTTGTGGATCGGCGACCGACAACTCCAGGTGCTCCGGTGCGATGCGGTTAGCCACTTCGATGGCTTGTTCCATATCGCGAACCTGGATCAGCGCCCCACGGCCATTGATCGAGGTTTCGATGATCTCGGCGCGTTCCATGGTCGGCAGCAGTTTGGCGATGCTGGCGGCGACCTTGTCGAGGAACCCGGCGTCCGGGCTGACCAGAATCGCCTGGGCGTCTTCGTCGTGCTCGGCCTGGGAGAACAGGTCCATGGCGATCCAGTCCGGATCGGTCTGGCCGTCGCACACAACGAGGATTTCCGACGGGCCGGCGATCATGTCGATACCGACCTGGCCGAACACGTGACGCTTGGCGGTGGCGACATAGATGTTGCCCGGGCCGACCACCTTGTCGACCTTCGGCACGCTTTCGGTGCCATAAGCCAACGCGGCAACGGCTTGGGCGCCACCGATGGTGAAGACACGGTCGACACCCGCGATGCACGCTGCGGCCAATACCAGCTCGTTGATTTCACCGCGCGGGGTCGGTACCACCATGACCACTTCGGTCACGCCCGCCACTTTGGCCGGGATCGCGTTCATCAGTACGGACGACGGGTACGACGCTTTGCCGCCCGGGACATAAAGACCGGCGCGATCCAGCGGCGTGACCTTCTGGCCCAGCACCGTGCCATCGGCCTCGGTATAGCTCCAGGAATCCTGTTTCTGCTTTTCGTGGTAGCTGCGCACACGGGCCGCGGCTTTTTCCAGCGCTTCACGCTGCGGCACGGTGATGCGGGTCAGCGCCAGTTCCAGGCGTTCGCGTGGCAGGATCAGGTCGGCCATCGAGGCGACTTCCAGGCCGTCGAACTTCTGGGTGAATTCCACCAGCGCCGCATCGCCACGCTCGCGCACGGCCTTGATGATGTCCAGCACCCGCTGATTGACCGAGTCGTCAGACACACTTTCCCAGCTCAGCAGATGATCCAGATGATGTGCGAAATCCGGGTCAGCAGCGTTGAGTCGGCGAATTGCAGTCGGTGCGGTCATAGCGAGAGCCTCATAGGAATGGCAAAAACTCAGGCGCCCTAACTTAGCAGTCGTTTCCGCTTGGGCACCTGAGATTCTGGCTATGAGGCGGATAGACGGGCGCGACTCAAGGTCGCGCAGGTGAATCAGCCGCGGTGTCGAGACTCCACTGCCTTGCGCAGGGTGTCGATCAACGCCTGGATACGGGCGTGCTGCATTTTCATCGAAGCTTTGTTGACGATCAGCCGGGAGCTGATGTCGGCAATGAAATCCTGGGGTTCCAGGCCATTGGCGCGCAGGGTGTTGCCGGTGTCGACCACGTCGATGATCTTGTCCGCCAGACCGATCAGCGGCGCCAGTTCCATCGAGCCGTACAGCTTGATGATGTCGACCTGACGACCCTGTTCGGCGTAGTAACGCTTGGCAACGTTGACGAACTTGGTCGCCACCCGCAAACGGCCCTTGGGCTCGACGTCGCCGACACGGCCAGCGGTCATCAGCTTGCAGAGGGCAATGCGCAGGTCCAGTGGCTCGTACAAGCCCTGGCCGCCGTATTCCATCAGCACATCTTTACCGGCGACGCCCAGGTCAGCGGCACCATGCTCGACATAGGTCGGCACATCGGTGGCGCGCACGATCAGCAGGCGTACATCTTCCTGGGTCGTGGGGATGATCAGCTTGCGGCTCTTGTCCGGATTCTCGGTCGGCACGATGCCCGCTTCAGCCAGAAGCGGCAGGGTGTCGTCAAGGATGCGGCCCTTGGACAGTGCGATGGTCAACATGGGAAACGTCAGTCCTTATCAAGGTACGTGCCCGGTCACAAACGGCGCCGGACACACATCGTGGGTGAAGTACCCTCGACTTGAAACGAATTCAACGGGCACATCCTTATGCCCATGCAGCAAAAAACTAGCCCGGTACGCGGCGGATCTTGGCGCCGAGCATCTGCAGTTTCTCTTCGATGCACTCGTAACCACGGTCGATGTGGTAGATGCGGTCGATCAGGGTGTCGCCTTCAGCGATCAGCGCCGAGATCACCAGGCTGGCCGAAGCACGCAGGTCGGTGGCCATGACTGGCGCGCCTTTCAGCTTCTCGGTACCGGTGACAATGGCGGTGTTGCCTTCGACCTGGATCTTGGCGCCCATGCGGTGCAGTTCATAAACGTGCATGAAGCGGTTTTCGAAGATCGTCTCGATCACGGCACCGGTGCCTTCGGCAATGGCGTTGAGCGAGATGAACTGCGCCTGCATGTCAGTCGGGAACGCCGGGTATGGAGCGGTGCGCACGTTGACGGCTTTTGGCCGCTTGCCGTGCATGTTCAGCTCGATCCAGTCTTCGCCGCAGTTGATTTCGGCACCCGACTCACGGAGTTTTTCCAGGACGGCTTCGAGGATGGTCGGATCGGTGTCCTTGACCTTCACACGACCGCCGGTCACGGCGGCGGCAACCAGGTAGGTACCGGTTTCGATACGGTCCGGCATCACTTTGTAAGTGGTGGTGTGCAGACGCTCGACGCCATCGATGGTGATGGTGTCGGTGCCGGCGCCAGAGATCTTGGCGCCCATGGCGATCAGGAAGTTCGCCAGGTCGACCACTTCAGGCTCGCGCGCGGCGTTGGCCAGCACGCTGCGGCCCTTGGCCAGGGCAGCGGCCATCATGATGTTTTCGGTACCGGTCACACTGACGGTGTCGAAGAAGAAGTGCGCGCCACGCAGGCCGCCTTCAGGCGCCTTGGCCTTGATGTAGCCGCCTTCGACGTCGATGACCGCGCCCATGGCTTCAAGACCACGGATGTGCAGGTCCACCGGACGCGAACCGATGGCGCAACCGCCAGGCAGTGCGACTTCGGCTTCACCGAAACGGGCAACCATCGGGCCCAGTACCAGGATCGACGCACGCATGGTTTTAACCAGTTCGTACGGAGCGATCAGGGTCTTGATGGTGCGCGGGTCGATTTCGACGCTGAGTTTCTCGTCGATCACCGGCTCGATGCCCATGCGACCGAACAGCTCGATCATGGTGGTGATGTCGTGCAGGTGCGGCAGGTTGGCAACGGTAACCGGGCCATCGCACAGCAAAGTTGCAGCCAGGATCGGCAGGGCAGAGTTCTTTGCCCCGGAAATGCGGATCTCGCCATCAAGACGAGCGCCACCGGTAATAATCAATTTATCCATAAGAATCTCGACGCCCTTGGGCTCAGGTGCGCTCGGCCCAGGCCGCGCTGCTGAAAAATTTCATAGTGACCGCATGGATGCTGCCATCGGTGATCCATGGGTTCAAATGGGCATAGACCTGCTGCTGACGCTTCACCGGGCTCAACGCCGCCAGTTCATCGCTAATCACATTCAGCTGGAAATTGCAGCCTTCGCCTTCAACTTCCACCTTGGTGTTTGGCAGCTTTCCTTCAAGGAAGCTCTTCACTTCTACGGCCTGCATGCTCAACCTCAATCGGCGCCCTGTGCGCGCGGGTCGGACATCATACAAAAAAGCCCCGCGCCTGCGAACCCCGCGAAGCAGGACTCTGACGGGGGGCTTCTCTGTCGATGCGGTTAGGGATGCGCCAACAGCTCAGTCATTTCGCTGACCTGAGCGATTTCGCGCATGTCTTCGGGCATCGCGCGAATGCTCAGCGACTTGCCGGCCTCGTGCGCATCCCGCATGAAACACAGCAGCAACGACAAGCCGACGCTGCTGGATTTCAACACCGCCGAACAGTCCACCACCAGTGCGGGGGCCTTGCTGGCCTTGATCAGCGCCTGGCCCTGCTTGCGCAGGCCCGGGCCAGTGAGGTAGTCCAGCATGCCGCTGAGCATCAGCTCACCGGATTCATTCATGCGAATGGCCGATACACTCATTGGGTCTGCTGCTCGGTGGATTGCTTCTGGCTGGCTTCCTTGGCCTTGGCGACTTCACCGGCCCAACCATTGATGGTCTTGTCCAGGTCGTTGCCATTGCGCTGCATCGCATCGGCGAACTGATCGCGGAACAGTTTGCCGATGTTGATGCCGTTGATGATCACGTTACGCAGCTTCCACTCGCCGTTGATCTTCTCGAGCGTGTAGGACACAGGATAGATCGCGCCGTTGCTGCCTTTGACCGTCATGCCAACGCTGGTGCGGTCTCCCGACTCATCCTTGGCAGGGTCGACGACGATGCCCTGGTTGTTGTACTCGAGCAAGGCGTTACCATAGAACTGGAACAGGCCTTTCTTGAAGTTTTCTTCAAAGGTCTTCATTTGCGCCGGCGTGGCCTTGCGCGAATATTTGACCGTCATGATGCTCTTGGAAATACCCTCGGCATCCACCACAGGCCCGACGATGGTGTTCAGCGCCGTGTAAAAGTCCTGCGGGTCCTGTTTGTACTTCTCTTTGTTGGCCGACAGATCCGCCAGCAACCGGGTCGTGGTGTCTTGTACCAGTTCGTGCGCGGAAGGCGCCGCCACGGCGTTAGCCATCAACGGCAGGGCCGCGAGTAATACCAACAGGCCACGTCGCAAGGTAGAGATCATTCAAAAGCTCCTCATTTGGCGTCTTTGCTAACGGTATTGAGCAGGAATTTACCGATCAGGTCCTCGAGCACCAGCGACGACTGGGTGTCATGGATGGTTCCACCATCCTTGAGCAGGGCTTCTTCGCCGCCCACGCTGATACCGATGTACTTCTCGCCCAACAGGCCAGCAGTCAGGATAGATGCAGTGGAGTCATTCGGCAGGTTATCTACGCGCTTTTCCAGCTGCATCGTCACTCGACCGGTGAAACTGTCGCGGTCCAGATCGATCGCCGTGACCTTGCCGATGGTCACACCGGCCATGGTCACTTTAGCTCTGACCGTCAAACCGGCGATATTGTCGAAATACGCATAAAGTTTATAAGTATCGTTGGTTGCGCTCGGGGACAGGCCACTCACCCGCAACGCCAGCAACAGCAAAGCCAGGATGCCAGCCAGCAAGAAAAGGCCGACACCGATTTCCAGGGTGCGGTTTTGCATCAGAAATCTCCAAACATCAAGGCGGTCAGAATAAAGTCCAGGCCGAGTACCGCCAACGAGGCGTACACAACGGTCTTGGTAGTGGCACGACTGATCCCCTCGGATGTGGGCTCACAGTCATAGCCTTGGAATACGGCGATCCAGGTCACGACAAAAGCGAAGACAATGCTTTTGATGATGCCGTTCAGCACATCATCGGCAAAGGTCACGCTGTTTTGCATGTTCGACCAGTAGGAACCTTCATAGACACCCAGCCAGTCGACGGCCACCCACGAACCGCCCCAGATACCCACCACGCTGAAAATCATCGCCAGCACCGGCAGGGAAATGAAGCCGGCCCACAGGCGCGGGGCAATGATGTACTTGAGCGGGTCGACACCAATCATTTCCAGACTGGACAACTGCTCGGTGGACTTCATGTTGCCGATTTCAGCCGTCAGGGCCGAACCGGCGCGCCCGGCGAACAACAACGCCGTGACCACGGGGCCCAGTTCACGCAGCAACGTCAGCGCAACCATCTGCCCGACCGCCTGCTCCGAACCATAGCTGGACAGGATATTGAACCCCTGCAGCGCCAGCACCATGCCGATGAACACCCCGGAGACCACGATGATCACCAGGGACATCACGCCCACCGAATGCAATTGCTTGATCAGCAGCCCGAACCCGCCGCCGATACCGCCACGGCCGAGCAAGGCATGAAACAGGAAGATCGTCGAACGACCGAACACCGCCAGCACATCGATGCCGGAGTGGCCGAACCGGCGCACGCGCTCCAATAGTGAAATCTTGCGCATCAACGCTTCCCCAGAAGATCTGCGCGGTAATCCGTCGCTGGAAAGTGGTACGCCACCGGGCCGTCGGGTTCGCCGGTCATGAATTGGCGAATTCGCGGCTCCTGCGAGTTCATCAGCTCCTCGGGCGTGCCCTGCCCCAACACCTGGCCTTCGCCGACCACATAGATGTAGTCGGCGATGCTCGCTGTCTCGGCCAGATCGTGGGAGACCACGATGCTGGTGATGCCCAGCGCGTCGTTGAGCAGGCGGATCAGGCGCACCAGGACGCCCATGGCGATCGGGTCCTGACCGACGAAGGGTTCGTCATACATGAGAATCTGCGGATCGAGAGCAATTGCCCGGGCCAGCGCCACACGACGCTTCATGCCGCCGGACAGCTCCTCGGGCATCAGGTCGATGGCGCCACGCAGGCCCACGGCCTGTAATTTGAGCAGGACGATGTCCCGGATCATTTCTTCCGGAAGCTCGGTATGAACGCGAAGCGGAAAGGCGACGTTCTCGAACACATCGAGATCGGTAAACAGTGCGCCGCTCTGAAACAGCACGCCCATGTGCTTGCGAGCGTCGAACAAATCGCTGCGCGACAGCTTCGGCAGGTTTTGACCGTTGACCCAGACTTCGCCCTTGGTGGGACGCAGCTGTGCGCCCATCAAACGCAGCAATGTGGTCTTGCCACACCCGGAAGGCCCCATGATGCCGGTGACCTTGCCGCGTGGAATACGGATATCGACGTTATTGAAAATGCTGCGCGAACCGCGCTTGAAGGTCAGTCCCTTCAGCTCGACCGCGTAGGCGTTATCGGCACTCATCTAAACTCCTTGCGATGCAGCCTCTCACTCGGACGCCTGACTTTCTGACGAAAGCACATACCTCCCGGGCAGGCCGAACTGGCGGCGAACTATATCACTGCAAAGGCCAAGCGCCCAAGCGCCAAGCCGGGCCATGTTCAGCAACATGACAGGCAAAAAGCTTTCACTCGGAGGGTTTCGGTAACAGGGAATGACAAAGCGCGACGAACTTGCGTGAGGGTTTCGATCATTACCGCTATAATCGCCGCCTTTTCATCAGGCTATACGATTTCTGACATGAGCCAATCCAGCGACCTGATTCAATCAGCACAACGCACCATCCGCCTCGAACTGGAAGCCGTAGAAGGCTTGCTGCCCCATATCGACGCAGATTTCGTACGCGCTTGCGAGATGATTCTGGCCAGCAAAGGCCGCGTAGTCGTGGTCGGCATGGGCAAATCAGGGCACATCGGCAACAAGATCGCGGCCACCCTGGCCAGCACCGGCACCACGGCGTTTTTCGTGCACCCGGCCGAAGCCAGTCACGGCGACATGGGCATGATCACCCGCGACGACATCATCCTGGCCCTGTCGAACTCCGGTTCCACCAACGAAATCGTGACCCTGCTGCCGCTGATCAAGCGCCTGGGCATCAAACTGATCAGCGTGACCGGCAACCCCGACTCACCGCTGGCCAAGGCCGCCGAGGTCAACCTCAACGTGCACGTCGAGCACGAAGCCTGCCCGCTGAACCTGGCGCCGACATCGTCGACCACCGCGGCGCTGGTCATGGGCGACGCCCTGGCCGTTGCGCTGCTGGAAGCCCGCGGCTTTACTGCTGAAGACTTCGCCTTTTCCCACCCGGGTGGCGCACTGGGCCGACGCCTGCTGTTGAAAGTGGAAAACGTCATGCACGCCGGGCAGGAGCTGCCGCAAGTCCAGCGTGGCACCTTGCTCAAGGACGCGCTGATGGAAATGACCCGCAAGGGTCTGGGCATGACCGTGATCCTGGAAGCCGACGGCAAACTCGCCGGGATCTTCACCGACGGCGATTTGCGCCGCACCCTGGATCGCAGCATCGACATCCACAGCGCGACGATCGACCAGGTCATGACCGCTCACGGCAAGACCGCCCGCGCCGAGATGCTCGCGGCCGAGGCCCTGAAAATCATGGAAGACCATAAAATCAACGCGCTGGTCGTGGTCGATAGCGAAGACCGCCCGGTCGGCGCCTTGAACATGCACGATTTGCTGCGTGCGGGAGTAATGTAATGAGCACGGACCTGCTGCAACGCGGCAAACAGATCAAACTGGCGGTATTCGACGTCGACGGCGTCCTGACTGACGGACGCCTGTACTTCCTTGAAGACGGCAGCGAATTCAAGACATTCAATACTCTCGACGGCCAGGGCATCAAGATGTTGATGGCAGCGGGCGTGCAGACGGCTATCATCAGCGGCCGCAAGACCCCGGTGGTCGAGCGACGGGCGAAGAACCTCGGTATTCCCCACCTTTATCAGGGCCGTGAAGATAAACTGGTGGTGCTTGACGAGCTTCTCGCACAGCTCAATCTAAGCTATGAACAAGTCGCCTACCTCGGCGACGACCTGCCAGACCTGCCGGTGATCCGCCGCGTTGGCCTGGGCATGGCGGTGGCCAATGCCGCCAGCTTCGTGCGTGAACACGCCCACGGCATCACCCAGGCCCGTGGTGGCGAGGGTGCCGCTCGCGAATTCTGCGAATTGATCCTGCGCGCCCAGGGCCGCCTCGATGCGGCCAACGCCGCGTACCTGTGAGCCAACTATGCTGAGCAAGAAATTTCGCAACATCCTGATGTTCGGTTGCATCGCAGCGATATTTGCTGCGGTCGGCTACTGGAACATCAGCCCGGAGCGCTTCCTCGACAAGCCTGTGGCAAAGGTCGATGAAAGCGAAATCGACTACTACGCGATCAACGCGCACAGCGTCCAGTTCCTGCCGGATGGCAAACTGCAATACGAAATGACGTCCGACAAGGTTGAACACCTGAAGGCGACCGAAGTGACGCTGCTGACCAACCCGGACCTGAACCTGTTCCGCGGCACCCAGTTCCCTTGGCACGTCCAGAGCGAACACGGCGAGGTCAACCCGGACGGCACCCAGGTCGAACTGATCGACTCGGTGCGCATCACGCGTTTCGACGAGAAAAACCGCAAGACCCTGATTACTACCACCCGTATGACCGTGTTCCCGCAACAGCAATATGCGCAGACCGAGCAACCCGTTAGAATCGACGGCGCTGGCGGTGTATCGACTGGCAAGGGAATGAAAGCGTATTTGAAAGAAAGCAGGATACACCTGCTATCGAACGTAAGAGGACAGTATGAGGCTCGTTAAAACTCTCCCTATTTTGCTCGGTCTGAGCGCAGCACTGGGAAGCGTGAGCGCCTGGGCTCTGCCGAACGATCAACAGCAGCCGATCCGCATCCAGGCCGACGACGCCCAACTGGACGACAAGAACGGTATTGCCACCTATAAAGGTGACGTGATCATCACCCAAGGTTCGATGATCGTTAAAGGCAATACTGTGACCATGACCCGCACCCCTGCGGGCGACATCGACGTGGTGACTTCGGTGGGCAACCTTGCCTATTTCGAACAACTGCAAACGGCGGGCGACACCAAGCCGGTTCAGGGCTGGGGCGTCACCATCCAGTACCACGCCTCGCAAGACCGCGTCGTGCTGATCGATCGCGCCAAAGTTGTCGATAAGGACGGCAACGTCACCCAAGGCGAGAAAATCGTCTACGACACCAACAAAAAGCTTGCCAGCGCAGGCCGTGCCACGGGCACCAATGTGACCGAGTCGCGTCCGCGTATCGACATGGTTATCCAGCCGAAAAAGAAAACTGACGAGCAAAAGGCCCCGTAATGGCAACTCTGAAAGCTCAGCATTTGGCCAAGAGCTACAAGAGCCGTCAGGTCGTGCGCGACGTCAGCCTGTCCATCGACAGCGGTCAGATCGTCGGCCTGCTTGGCCCTAACGGCGCCGGTAAAACCACCTGTTTCTACATGATTGTCGGCCTGGTTCAGGCGGATCAGGGTCGCGTACTGATCGATGATCTGGACGTCAGCCACCAGCCGATGCACGGTCGTGCGAAGGCCGGTATCGGCTATCTTCCGCAAGAAGCGTCGATCTTCCGCAAACTCTCGGTCGCCGACAACATCATGGCGATCCTTGAGACCCGCAAGGAACTCGACAAGGCCGATCGCCGCAAGGAACTGGAAAGCCTGCTGCAGGAATTCCACATCAGCCACATCCGCGACAGCCTCGGCATGAGCCTGTCCGGTGGCGAGCGCCGCCGCGTGGAAATCGCCCGGGCTCTGGCCACCAACCCGAAATTCATCCTCCTCGACGAACCGTTCGCCGGCGTGGACCCGATTTCGGTGGGCGACATCAAACAGATCATCTACCACCTCAAGGCCAAGGGCATTGGCGTGCTGATCACCGACCACAACGTCCGTGAGACGCTGGATATCTGCGAAACCGCCTACATCGTCAACGATGGCCAACTGATCGCCGAAGGTGATTCGGCCACCATCCTGGCCAACGACCTCGTGAAAGAAGTCTATCTGGGCCATGAGTTCCGCCTGTAAGCACTAAGGTGTCTGGCTGGCTGCCCGAGCGCTTGTCTCGATAAAAAATCAATACTTTTTTATTGTTACAGCGCTCTAGGCAAACGCTACGGTTTCGGGCATATAATTTGCTTATGTTTGGCGCTTCGGCGCCCTGTAGTGGATGGCGCATGTGCGCCGGCGAATAAGGTGTTTAGCCCCTGCCATGAAACCATCGCTAGTCTTGAGAATGGGCCAGCAGCTGACGATGACACCGCAGCTGCAACAGGCCATCCGCCTGCTCCAATTGTCGACCCTGGACCTGCAACAGGAAATCCAGGAGGCCCTGGAGTCCAATCCGATGCTCGAACGCCAGGAAGAAGGCGACGACTTCGATAACGCCGACCCCTTGGCCGACAAAGCCGAACAGCAACCCAACGCCGACGTTTCAGAACCCTCCTATCAGGAAACCGCCCCGACGGTGGACAACCTCGAGGAAGGTGACTGGAACGAGCGCATTCCCAACGAACTGCCCGTCGACACCGCCTGGGAAGACGTCTACCAGACCAGCGCCAGCAGCCTGCCGAGCAACGATGACGACGAGTGGGATTTCACAACCCGTACATCCGCCGGTGAGAGCCTGCAAAGCCACCTGTTGTGGCAACTGAACCTGGCGCCGATGTCCGACACCGATCGCCTGATCGCCGTGACCCTGATCGATTGCATCAACAATCAGGGTTACCTGGACGAAACCCTCGAGGAAATCCTCGAAGCCTTCGATCCGGAACTCGACATCGAACTGGACGAGATCGAAGCCGTCCTGCATCGCATCCAGCAATTCGAACCCGCCGGCATCGGCGCCCGCAACCTGGGTGAATGCCTGCTGCTGCAATTGCGCCAACTCCCTGCCAAGACACCTTGGCTGGCCGAGGCCAAGCGCCTGGTCACCGACTACATCGACCTGCTCGGCAGCCGCGACTACAGCCAGCTGATGCGCCGCATGAAGCTCAAGGAAGATGAACTGCGCCAGGTGATCGAACTGGTTCAGAGCCTCAACCCGCGCCCCGGCTCGCAGATCGAATCCAGCGAAGCCGAGTACGTCGTCCCCGACGTGATCGTGCGCAAGGACAACGAGCGCTGGCTGGTCGAGCTGAACCAGGAATCGGTGCCACGGCTGCGGGTCAACGCCCAATACGCCGGTTTTGTGCGCCGCGCCGACACCAGTGCCGACAACACCTTCATGCGCAATCAGTTGCAAGAGGCCCGCTGGTTCATCAAGAGCCTGCAAAGCCGCAACGAAACCCTGATGAAAGTTGCCACCCAGATCGTCGAGCATCAGCGCGGTTTTCTGGAATACGGCGACGAAGCGATGAAACCGCTGGTGCTGCATGACATCGCCGAAGCAGTGGGCATGCACGAGTCGACGATTTCCCGCGTAACCACACAAAAATTCATGCATACCCCCCGGGGCATATATGAGCTGAAATACTTTTTCTCCAGTCACGTCAGCACCTCCGAAGGCGGTGAATGCTCGTCCACGGCGATCCGCGCGATCATCAAAAAACTGGTTGCCGCGGAAAATCAGAAAAAGCCGTTGAGTGACAGCAAGATCGCTGGTTTACTGGAGGCACAAGGCATTCAGGTGGCTCGCCGCACCGTCGCCAAGTACCGCGAATCCCTCGGGATCGCGCCTTCGAGCGAACGCAAGCGGTTGATGTAGAGCCACGCCACAGCGTTCCAGTGGTAGATCATCTGGTCTACCGCTTTATGCACTGGCAACGAAGGAGAAGCTGTATGCAAGTCAACATCAGTGGACACCAACTGGAAGTGACCGAACCTCTTCGCACCTACATCGGCGAAAAACTCGAACGGTTAGAGAGGCATTTCGACAAGATCACCAACGTGCAGGTCACGATGACGGTCGAAAAGCTGAAGCAGAAAATCGAAGCCACGCTGCATATTCCCGGCAATGAAGTGGTCGCCAACGCGGAACATACCGATATGTACGCGGCGATCGACGCATTGACCGACAAGCTGGATAAACAACTCAAAAAGCATAAGGAAAAGACCCAGAGCCTCCTCCAGGGCGCGACCGGTCGTTAACACTCCCAACCCATGATCCGACTTGAAAGCATCCTGACCCCCGGCCGTTCCCTCGTGAACGTGCCGGGCGGCAGCAAAAAGAAAGCCCTCGAGCAAATTGCCAACCTGATCGCCCGGGAAGTGCCGGATCTGGAGATGCAAGATGTCTTCGAGGCGTTGATTGCCCGTGAAAAACTCGGCTCGACCGGTTTTGGCAACGGCATCGCTATCCCTCACTGCCGGCTGAAAGGTTGCACCTCGCCTATCAGCGCCTTGATGCACCTGGACGCCCCCATCGATTTCGACGCCATCGACGGTGCTCCGGTTGACCTGCTGTTCGTCTTGCTGGTCCCCGAAGCCGCTACCGATGCGCACCTTGAATTGCTCCGCCAGATCGCCAGCATGCTCGATCGCAAGGAAGTCCGCGATCGCCTGCGTAGCGCCCCGAGCAATGAAGCCTTGTATCAGGTTGTCCTGGACGAGCAAAACGGGCACTAATCATGCGCTTGATCATCGTCAGTGGCCGTTCCGGCTCAGGTAAAAGCACCGCGCTCGATGTTCTCGAGGACAACGGCTATTACTGCATCGACAACCTGCCCGCCGGGTTGTTGCCGGAACTGGCCGAACGCGCGCTGGTCCACACCGAACTGCCACAGCCACTGGTTGCCGTCTCTATTGATGCGCGCAACCTGCCGAGCCACCTGAGCCGGTTTCCGGAACTGCTCGAAGAAGTTCGCAGCCGGCATATCCAGTGCGACGTCCTGTACCTGGACGCCGACGAAGAAACCTTGCTGAAGCGTTTTTCGGAAACTCGCCGTCGTCACCCGCTGAGCAGCGCCAACCGCTCGCTGGCCGAGGCGATCAACGATGAAACCAGCCTGCTCGGGCCGATTGCCGACCTCGCCGATCTCAAGGTCATCACCACCAACCTGAACCTGTATCAGCTGCGCGATACCATCAAGTTGCGCCTGCTGAACCAGCCGGAACCCGGTACTGCGTTTTTGGTGGAGTCGTTCGGATTCAAGCGCGGCATGCCGGTGGACGCCGACCTGGTGTTCGACGTGCGCTGCCTGCCGAACCCCTATTGGAAGCCCGAGCTACGCGATCAGTCCGGGCTTGATGAACCGGTTGCCACGTACCTGGCCGCCCAGCCGGACGTCGAAGAGATGTTCCAGGACATTTCCACGTACCTGCTCAAATGGCTGCCGCGCTTTGCCGCCAGCAACCGCGCTTATGTCACCATTGCCATCGGCTGCACCGGCGGGCATCACCGCTCCGTCTATCTGACCGAACGTCTGGGTCAGGCCCTGCAAAAAACCCTGAAGAACGTCCAGGTCCGCCACCGCGACCTCAGCTAAAGGATTCACATCGCGATGCCTGCTCTGGAAATCGAAATCATCAACAAGCTGGGTCTGCATGCCCGTGCTTCCGCCAAATTCGTTGGTGTCGCCGGCGAGTTCAAAGACTGCACGATCAGAGTCGGACGAACGCCGGAATCAACGGTCGACGGCAAAAGCATCATGGCAATGATGATGCTCGCTGCGGGCAAAGGCACCAAAATCTATATCAGCACCGAAGGCGAAGACGAGCAAAGAGCGCTGGATGCGCTGACAGACTTGATCAACCGCTACTTCGACGAAGGCGAATAACGCTCGCCTAGGCGAGCGCTGTATCCATCACCATCATCAAACAAAACCCGATCAGCAGCCCAAGGCTGGCCAGCTTGTCGTGACCATGGCGGCGCGACTCGGGGATGACTTCGTGCGTGACCACCAGCAACATGGCCCCGGCCGCGAGCGCCAGGCCCAACGGCAACAGCAATTCGGCCAGGCTCACCAGCCAGGCGCACAACAGTGCGAAGACCGGCTCGACCAAGCCTGATGCCGCCCCGATCAGGAACGCCTTGACCCGCGACATCCCTGCCCCGGCCAACACCAACGCAATGACCAATCCTTCCGGCACATCCTGCAAGGCGATGCCCATGGCCAGGCTGTCGGCGTCGGGCATGCCGCCACCCGCCGAGACACCGACCGCCATGCCTTCGGGAATGTTGTGGGCAATGATGGCAAACACGAACAACCAGATCCGTGGCGCAATGACCGGCCGCTCCAGCGTGCCGACGAGCATTTCCGGTGAAGCGCCGGAAACCTTTCGATCCACCAGATACAGCCCGAACGCGCCAAGCATGATGCCGAAACTGATCAGACCGCTGGCCGCCCAAGGTGTCAGCCCCAGGCTTTCAGCGGCGGCAATGCCTGGCACGATCAGCGAAAACGCCGTCGCCGCGAGCATCACCCCGGCACCGAAGCCGAGCAGCGTATCGCTGACCGCCTGGGGCATGCGTCGAATCACCAGCACCGGCACCGCGCCCAAGGCCGTGCCCAAGGCGCAAATGGCCCCGCCCTGCAACGCACGCAGCAGTTTCGGCTCAAGATCCAGCCACGCGAGCCCATGCGCAACCAACAGGCTCATGCCCGCCAGTAGTAACAGCGACCCAAACGCGTAACGAAACATTCGTCCACTTCCGATCGCCAGTGTTTCAGTGCCCATAGCCCGCCCAGGATTGTTTTTATAGAAGACTTAAACCAGTGCAGCCTGATAGCGCGCAGCGACTTCGGGCCAATTGATCACGTTGTAAAAAGCGTTGATGTATTCCGGCCGGCGGTTTTGATACTGCAGGTAATAGGCATGCTCCCAGACATCCAGCCCCAGAATCGGCGTATTGCCGTTCATCAAGGGACTGTCCTGGTTGCCGCTGCTTTCAACGACCAGCGTCTTTTGCGGCGTCACACTCAGCCAGGCCCAGCCACTGCCGAAACGGGTCAGCGCGGCTTTGGTGAAGGCCTCCTTGAAACGGTCGAGGCCGCCCAACTGCTCTTCGATGGCCTTGGCCAATTCACCGTCCGGCTGACCGCCGCCGTTGGGCACCATCACTTCCCAGAACAGCGAGTGGTTGGCGTGACCGCCGCCCTGATTGATCACCGCCGCGCGGAGCTTTTCCGGCAGTTGCTGGACTGCTGCCACCAGTTTTTCCACCGGCCACTCGGCGAACTCGGTGCCTTCGACAGCCGCGTTGAGGTTATTGATGTAAGTCTGGTGATGCTTGGTGTAGTGGATTTCCATGGTCTGCGCATCGATGTGCGGTTCCAGGGCATCGTAGGCGTACGGCAAGGCAGGCAAGCTAAAAGCCATTTCAGTGGACTCCATGATGTAGAGGCGCAGGGGGCGACGCGGCATCGACGTGCAGCAAACGATGAGTGCGCGGGTATTCGCCATGCTCGCTGATGAAATTCAGCAGTTCGACGTAGGTTTTGCTGCTCTGACGCAGTGCGGCTTCACGCAATGCCGGCGCCAGTCGCGGGTCCTGCATGGTCTTCAACAAGCGCTGGTGGATGGCGCACAGGTATTCGGCGCTCTCCTCCGGCTGGTTCAGACGCAAATGCAGGTCCGCCAGGTTGTGATGGGAAATGACGCAGGCCGCCACCGCTTCGTCGGCATCCGCCCAGCGCTCGAACAACACCTGGGCCAGGGCCAATGCCTGCAAGTAAGCCTCGCGGGCATCGACGTATTCGCCCAGCATGAAACAACGGTTTGCCCTTTCGATCGTGCGTTTCCAGTGCTCCATGGTGAGCCTCCAAAGCGGTTGCGGTGATTACACGCCGCCTGCGGTGAGCTTTTCCGGATTGAGCAACTCTTCCAGTTGGCTGCGCGACAGTTCGGTGTGCTCCAGAGCGACATCGATCACCGGCCGGCCTTGCTGATAAGCCTTCTTGGCGATCTCCGCAGCTTTTTGGTAACCAATGATCGGGTTCAGTGCCGTGACCAGAATCGGGTTGCGCGACAGCGCTTCCTTGAGCCTGGCTTCGTTGACCTTGAAACTGGCGATAGCCTTTTCACCCAAGAGGTGGCTGGAGTTGGCCAGCAATTCGATGCTGCTCAGCAGGTTCTGGGCGATGATCGGCAGCATCACGTTCAGCTCGAAATTGCCCGACTGACCGGCGATGGTGATCACCGTGTCATTGCCGATCACCTGAGCGGCGACCATCGCGGTGGCTTCCGGGATCACCGGGTTGACCTTGCCGGGCATGATCGACGAGCCTGGCTGCAAGGCTTCGAGTTCGATTTCACCGAGGCCGGCCAGCGGGCCGGAGTTCATCCAGCGCAGGTCGTTGGCGATTTTCATCAGCGAGACAGCGGTGGTTTTCAGCTGCCCGGAGACCGCAACGGCGGTGTCCTGAGAGCCGATCAGTGCAAACAGATCGGTGCCCGGCGTGAATTGCACCTGAGTCAACTTGCTCAACTGCTGGCTGAAAAGCCCGGCAAATTCAGGGTGCGCATTGATACCGGTGCCCACCGCCGTGCCACCCTGAGCCAGGGATTGCAGGCTCGGCAGCAGATCCTGCAGATGGCCGATGTTGGCTTTGAGCTGTTGCGCCCAACCGTTGAGCACCTGGCTCATGCGCACCGGCATCGCATCCATCAAGTGAGTGCGACCGGTTTTGACGTGGTGGTGAACCTCTTCAGCCTTTTGCTCGATCACCTGCACCAAGCGCACCAATGCCGGCAGCAATTGCTCATGCAATGCCAGCGCAGCGCTGACGTGGATGGTGGTCGGGATGATGTCGTTGCTGCTCTGCCCGCAATTGACGTGATCGTTGGGGTTCACCGGCTCGCCAAGCAGTCGGCTCGCCAGCGTGGCAATCACTTCGTTGGCGTTCATGTTGGAACTGGTGCCGGAACCGGTCTGGAAGATATCCACCGGGAAGTGCTGCATGAAATCGTCCTTGAGCAAACCCAACGCCGCTTCGACGATGGCATTGCCCTGGGATTCGCTGATCTGCTTGAGTTCGACGTTGGCGCGGGCGGCGGCGGCCTTGGCCAGGATCAGCGCGCGAATGAACTGCACGGGCATCGGCTTGCCGCTGATCGGGAAGTTGTTCACCGCACGCTGGGTCTGTGCGCCGTAGAGGGCGTCCATCGGGACTTGGAGCTCGCCCATGCTGTCGCGCTCAATACGTGTCTTGGTCATCAGAAAATCCTTGCACCAGTTCTATGAGAGGAATCGAAGGCTGCAACTCGCAGGTCGCCAGTTGCCAGGTGTAGCTTTGCCAGCGCTTGAGGCGGCATTTGCACAGAGAGAGGCGTTCGAGTTCGCGCAACGGGCGCCATGCCTGGTCCAGGCAATAGGTTCGCCAGTGCCAGGGCAGCGCGACGTCTGCGGCGGTGTCGAGCAATAAACGGAAAGAGGTTTCAGCGATGGTCCAGGGTGAAGTCGCCGTGCAACACGCCAGATACCTGCCTTCGGCCAGGTAGTGGTCGATCAGGCGCGGCTCGTCAGGGTCCATCCCGCAACGGATCTGGCGACTCATCCAGCGCCAGCTTTCGAGGTAAGGCTGCTCGTGCAAGGCAGAACTCATGATCCGGGGCTCATTCGGTAATGAGATTTATTATTAGATGATAATGAGAACCAACACAAGCCCGAGCATGGTCCCTTGTAGGAGCCGGCTTGCTGGCGATTGCGATCTGGCATTCAACATCGATGTCGACTGATTGACCGCAATCGCCAGCAAGCCGGCTCCTACAGGTGTGTTATGCGGGCACAAAAAAAGGCGCGCCACCCGATGGGTGGCGCGCCTTTTGTGTAACGGTCGCGGGTTAGCTGCCGGCGACTGTCATCCGCTCGATCAGCACCGAACCCGTGCGAATGTTGCTGCGCAATTCCAGGTCGTTACCCACCGCAATGATCTGTTTGAACATGTCACGCATGTTGCCGGCGATGGTCACTTCCTGGACGGCGAACTGGATTTCGCCATTCTCGACCCAGTAACCCGCCGCGCCACGGGAGTAATCGCCCGTGACCATGTTCAGGCCCTGGCCCATCAGCTCGGTGACCAGCAAGCCACGGCCCATGCGGCGCAGCAACGCCGCCTGATCTTCATCGCCATGGGTGACGAACAGGTTGTGCACGCCGCCGGCGTTGGCCGTGCTCGGCATGCCGAGTTTGCGACCGGAATAGGTGCCGAGGATGTAGGACACCAACTCGCCTTTTTCGACGAACGGTTTGGCGTAGGTCGCCAGGCCATCGCCGTCAAACGCCGAGCTGCCCATTGCACGCATCAAATGCGGACGCTCATCGATGGTCAGCCATTCCGGGAACAGCTTCTGACCCAAGGTCCCTTCAAGGAACGACGATTTGCGATACAGACTGCCGCCGGAAATCGCCGAAAGGAAACTGCCGAACAAGCCACCGGCCAGCTCAGCGGAAAACAATACCGGTACTTCACAGGTCGGCACCGGACGCGCGCCCAGTCGGCTCGCCGCCCGCTGCGCGGCACGCTGGCCGATGCTCGCCGGGTCGGCCAGCAAGTTGCCCTGGCGATTGACGTCGTACCAGTAATCACGCTGCATCTGGCCGTCGGCTTCGGCGATCATGACGCAGCTCAAGCTATGACGAGTCGATGCATAGCCGCCGATAAAACCGTGGCTGTTGCCGTAAACGCGGCAGCCCTGATGCGTGCTGAGGGTGGTGCCGTCGGCGTTCTTGATCCGGCTGTCGGTGGCAAATGCCGCAGCTTCACAGCTCAGGGCCATCTCGATGGCTTGTTCCGGTGTGATGTCCCACTGATGGAACAGGTCGAAATCCTGCAGATCCTTGGCCATCAGCGCGGCATCCGCCAGGCCGGCGGCTTCGTCTTCGGAGGTGTGTTTAGCGATGGCCAGCGCCGCAGCGACGGTTTCACGAATCGCTTCAGGACCACTGGCCGACGTGCTGGCCGAGCCCTTGCGCTGCCCGACGTACAAGGTGATGCCAAAGCCCTGATCGCGGTTGAATTCGACGGTTTCGACCTCGCGCTGACGCACCGATGTGGACAGGCCCTGCTCCAGGGACACCGCCACTTCACAGGCACTGGCGCCCTGACGCTTGGCTTCAGCGATGATCTGCTCGACTTGTTCTTGCAGTGCCGGCAACGCTTGTGGGCCGACGCTTTCAACTGCACTCATGCTGTTCTCCACTCAAATTCTGCTTTCGGTAAAGGCCTTCGAGCGACCGGGCCGGACAAGCGGCCCCCGACTGGTTATCATGGCGGCGTTTCTTTGCGGACGGCCACCATGGTTGATTCTTACGACGACTCCCTCGATACGGGAGAAAAAAGCAAATCCCAGGTTAAACGCGAGCTGCATGCTCTGGTTGACCTCGGCGAACGCCTTACAACGCTCAAGCCTGACTTGCTGGCAAAACTCCCGTTGACCGACGCTCTGCGCCGGGCTCTGGGCGATGCGCCCAAGCACACCGCGAATATCGCGCGTAAACGGCACCTTATGTTCATCGGCAAACTGATGCGCGATCAGGACACTGACGCCATTCTGACTTTGCTCGATCAACTCGATGCCTCCACCCGGCAGTACAACGAACGTTTCCATGGCCTGGAACGCTGGCGCGATCGCTTGATCGCGGGCGACGATGCAGTCCTGGAGAAGTTCGTGCTCGACTACCCGGAGGCTGATCGCCAGCAGTTGCGCTCCCTGATCCGTCAGGCCCAGCACGAACTGGCGACCAACAAGCCACCGGCATCGAGCCGTAAAATCTTCAAGTACATCCGTGAGCTGGACGAGACTCAACGCGGTCTGCGTTGAATCTCTTCTCGGGTGAGTCGCCACGCGGCTCACCCGAAGCTCCATCCCTTACGATCCTGTACCACCCACAGTGATCGCATCGATTTTCAGCGTTGGCTGGCCGACACCCACCGGCACCGACTGCCCATCCTTGCCGCACGTGCCCACGCCGCTGTCCAGCGCCAGGTCATTACCGACCATCGACACCTTGCTCATCGCTTCAGGCCCGTTGCCGATCAACGTTGCGCCTTTGACCGGCGCTGTAATCTTGCCGTCTTCGATCAGGTACGCCTCGCTGGTGGAGAACACGAACTTGCCGCTGGTGATGTCCACCTGGCCGCCGCCAAGGTTGGCGCAGTAGATGCCGCGCTTCACCGAGGCGATGATTTCCGCCGGATCGCTTTCGCCCGCCAGCATGTAGGTATTGGTCATGCGCGGCATTGGCAGGTGCGCGTAGGATTCACGGCGACCGTTACCGGTGCGGGCGACGCCCATCAGGCGCGCGTTGAGCTTGTCCTGCATGTAGCCTTTGAGTACGCCGTTTTCGATCAGCGTGGTGCACTCGGTCGGGGTGCCTTCGTCGTCGACGCTCAACGAACCGCGACGACCGGCCAGCGTGCCGTCATCGACGATGGTGCAGAGCTTGGACGCAACCATCTCGCCCATACGACCACTGTAAGCGGAGCTGCCCTTGCGGTTGAAATCGCCTTCCAGACCGTGACCGACCGCTTCGTGCAGCAACACGCCGGACCAGCCCGAACCCAACACCACCGGCAACGTACCGGCCGGCGCCGGAATGGCTTCGAGGTTGACCAGCGCCTGACGCAACGCTTCACGGGCGTAGCCCATGGCGCGGTCGTCGCTGAGGAAATAACGGTAATCGGTACGTCCGCCGCCGCCATGGCCACCGCGCTCGCGGCGACCGTTCTGCTCGACGATGACGCTGACATTGAAGCGCACCAGCGGCCGCACATCCGCCGCTAGGCTGCCGTCGGTCGAAGCGACAAGAATGCGCTCCCAGACGCCGGCCATGCTCACGGTCACTTGCTGGATACGCGGGTCGAGAGCGCGAGTGGCGACGTCGATGCGTTTGAGCAGTTCGACTTTCTCGGCGCGGGTCAGCACTTCCAGCGGGTTGTCCGGCCCGTACAACTGGGCGACGTCCTGAGTGGTGAAGGCCTGCACCGTGCCATTCTGCCCGGCGCGGGAGATCGAGCGCGCAGCACGGGCCGCAGCGCCAAGGGCTTCGAGGGTAATGGCATTGCTGTAGGCAAAACCGGTTTTCTCACCCGATTGCGCGCGCACGCCAACGCCCTGGTCAAGGTTGAAACTGCCTTCCTTGACGATGCCGTCTTCCAGGGCCCAGGACTCGGAAATCTGCCCTTGGAAATACAGGTCGGCGGCATCGATGCCCGGGCCGGCCAGATCGCCGAGCACACCTTGCAGGCTTTCGATGGTAACGCCGCCGGGCGCCAGGAGGTGTTCACTGACTGAGGACAACAACTCGCTCATATGCTTTACGCCTTAAATTCATCGTTCTGAGGCAGGTCGCCGGGCGCCCTGCGAGAAAAAGCGCCGGTGACTGGACACCGGCATCCGCGCCCGGATGGACGCCTGTTCGCTGCTATCGCGTTCGGCCAGCAGCACGGCCTCGCCTTGATCCTGTTGCGCCAGCACTCGACCCCACGGGTCGACAATTGCGGCATGCCCCCAGGTTTCTCGCGGCCCCGGATGCGTTCCACCCTGGGCAGCCGCGAGCACATAACACTGGGTCTCAATGGCCCGCGCGCGAATCAGTACATCCCAATGCGCCGCACCGGTCACCGCAGTAAAGGCCGACGGCGCGGTAATCAACTCCGCCCCGGCAGCGCGTAATTCGCTGTACAGCTCCGGGAAGCGCAGGTCGTAACAGACCGTCAGGCCGACTCGACCGACGGGCGTGTCCACGACCACCACGTCACTGCCATAAGCATAGTCATCGGACTCACGATACCGCCCACGGTTGTCCGCCACGTCCACGTCGAACAAGTGCAGCTTGTCGTAGCGTGCCACCGTTTCGCCCTGATCATTGACCAGCAGCGAGCAGGCATGCACTTTCGCCGCTGGCTGATCCGCCGGCGGCAACGGCAATGTGCCGGCCACTATCCATAACTTGAGGTCGCGGGCGGTCTGTTTCAACCAGGGCAGGATCGGACCTTCGCCCAACGCCTCGGCGCGGCCGATGTCAGCGATGTCGCGTCGGCCCATGGCGGCGAAGTTTTCCGGCAGCACGGCAAGCTTTGCGCCCCCGACGGCCGCTTGCTCGAGCAGCCGACGGGCCTGGGCCAGATTGGCCAGCACGTCGCTCTGGCTGACCATTTGAATCACCGCTACAGACATGGCCTTCCCTTTACCTGGAAATCAATAGATACCCCGTAGGAGCGAGGCTTGCCCGCGAAAGCGTCGTTCCTGACACACCTCGGTGGGTCGGTTCGCGGGCAAGTCGGGTCGCCGCATCGCTCGCTCCTACAGAGATTAGCGTCGGAGCATTAGAGCCTAGGGCCATGCTACTCCATAGGCTTGGGGAGTGGCTTTTCAAAAAGGTTTGTCGAAGGTGATTTTCGGCTCTTTCCACGGGCCTTTGACGGTGTATTTCACGCTGGCGAAACGTGCCACGCGGTCACCGATCAGCTTGTCGATCAGGAACAGCGCCCCACCGATGGCCGGTGCACCGACAATCAGCGCGGCAATCGGCAAGTTGTTGGTAACCGGCAAGGTCACCAGCAGTTTCGCATCGATCTGATCACCCACCAGGTCCAGCGTGCCATTGAGCTCGACATTGCTCGACGGACCGGTCAGCAGAATCGGCTCACGGGTCACGTAAACGCCGTTGGTCCCGACCAGCAAGCCTTTGACCCGGTCGTAACTCAAGCCTTTGCCAAACAGATCGGAGAAGTCCAGCCGCAAGCGCCGGCCGATGGAGTTGAAGTTGAGCAGGCCAAATACCCGCAACGCCTGAGCGCCACCCTCGACTTCAACGAACTGGCCTTTGTTCAGCGACGCATCAAGCGTCCCGGAGAAGCGCTTGGTGGCCAGCCAGGCCGGTGAACCGGGCCAGCGACCGTCGACATCCATATGAAACTCTTCGCTGGTGACACTGGGCGCAAAGCCCCAGCCTTTCAGCACATCCGCCAGATTTTTGCCGCTGACCCGGCCCTTGTACCAACTGGTGGAAGCACCAGGCGCGCCTTCCCAGCCGCCGCTGCCCTGCAACAGAAGGCCCTTGAGGCCCAGATCCAGCGTATTGAGCGCGATGCCTTTGGCGGTCGGACGCACTTTCAGCGACCAGCCCCCGACCAGGTCCTGCCCCTGGAACAGTTGATTGATGGTGATATCCAGCGCCGGGATCTTCGTCGGATCCACTGAGGCCAATGGATCCGGCGAATTTTCATCGGCCAAAATCGTTGGGTCCGGTGCCGGCAAACGCACGTATTGCAGATTGATCGCAATCGGTGCGCCTTTCGCATCGGGGATACCGGCGGTGCCCTTGACCTGTTGGCTGTCGAGTTGCAGGGCCCATGCACTCGGCTTTCGGTTCAACTGCACCGAGGCCTGATCAAGCGTGGTACCGATGCCGCTGAGCTTGCCAACCTTGAAATCCGCGCCGCTGAGCAACTGCTTGGCGCTGCCGCCCGGATCCTGGCCGGCATACTTGTCCACCAGATCCTTCCACGGGCCGACATCCAGCTCCGACAGCACGCCGCGCACCCGCAGGCCTTTGCCGCCTGGCAATACGGCATCGCCACCACCGAGGAACAGTTCACCGCGACCGTCGGCAAAACTGCCGGCCGGCGCTGCAAACGTGAAGCTGGCCAATTCGCCGTACTTGACCCAGTAACGCCGTTCCGGCCCTTGCAGGGTCATGCGGAACGTCGTGTCGCGCCCCACATCGGCCGCCATGCCGAACGGCGCAGGCAAATCGACGGCCACGCCTTTGAGGCTGGAATTGACCATCAACTGGCTGTCTGCGCCATCCAGGTTCAGTTGCAACTGATACGGGATCAAACCAGAGACCGGCAACGGCTGCGTGACACTCAGCCAGTCAGTCAGCTTTTTGACCTCGACCTGGCCGGAAGCGGTGACGCGCGTCTTGATGTCGCCTGGACTGCCATCGGCGAAAATCTGTGCGGTGACGGGTTTGTCAAAGGCACGAGCGGTGATGTTCTGCCCACTCAAGCCTTTGGTGCTGTCGAAGCGGAAATCGCCCTTCAACTGAGTCAGTTCAAGGACTGGCTCGGCCAGTTTCAAGCGCGCCTTGGCGGTCTTGAAGTCGACGAGGATATTCGGCTGTTCGCCTTTGGCCAGCGGAATATCCAGTTTCAGCTTGCCCTTCAGCTCGCCCTCGCCTTCCCATCCGGCGAAGGTGGCGGCGGTGCCGATCGGCGCTTCCTGGAGAATTTTCAGGCCATCGCCCAACCCGCCAGCGAAAGCGCCATCGAGCAACAGGTGAGGGTTTTGCCCGGCGGGCGCATGGGGAATGTTGACGTAAATATCGCTGACTTGTGTGTCGAGCAACTGACCTTTGCTGGCCAGAATCCGCACGCCACTGTCTTCGATGAACACGTCGCCAGTGACCTTGCTGACATGCGGCCAACCCGGCTGGAACGCCAGCTCGGCATCGTGCACTTTGAAGAACAGGCTGATGCTGCGCGCGGTGTCGGCGGCGCCATGGTTCAGCGAGCCTTGATACTGGAAGAAGCCCTGGTCCACCGCGCCCTTGAGAATCGCCGTACGCAACCATTCGTCCAGCGCCGGGCTGAGCACTTCGGGCAGGTACTTGGCGGTGTACTTGCCATCGCCCTCCACCAGGCCGACCCGCAGGTCCATGTAGTCTTCCTGGGTGTGATCGAAATGCAGGCGGATCAGGAAGTCGCCGGCAATCTTGCCCTCTTCGCCCAGCACCTTCAGGTACGGCGCGATCAGGGTGAAACCTTCTTTGTCGAGCTTCCAGGTCAAACGGGCGTTGGCCTGAATGTACTGCCATGGCTTGGCGAAAATCGGGTCCAGGTGCAGGGAAAAATCCTTGCTGTCCATGCGCAGTTCGCCGTGACCCAGATCACCGCTGATGCTGCCGCTGACATTCCGTGCAGCCGGGGCACCGTGATAGGCATCAAAGCCGACCCGGTCGAGGTTGGCGGCAAAACTGACCTTGCTGTCGTCGGTGGCGTTGGGCCGGATGTCGACCAGCACGTTACGCAAACCACCCGTCACCTTGAGCCGCTCGACGGCGGTGGCGAGGCCTTCGGGCAATGGCCCCAAGGCATTCAGCAGCGGAGTCAGCGGGGTGAGGTCGAGGCGGTCGGCTTGCAGATGCCAGAGCTCTTCGGTCGTGTCGGTGGCCAGGCTCTGTTTGAGTTGCAGGTGCGATTCCCAGCGGGTCTCACCGAAGTTCATGGACAGCGAGTCCACCGTCACCAGAAAGCCTTCCGCACTGCGCTGGAAATAGCTGTTGAGCGCCAGGTTGTTGATCTGGATCGGCTTGCGCTCGGCGTAGGCGCCCTTGAGTTGCGGCGCGTTCAAGCGGATCGCGGCGCTTTGCAGAGCGCCCTTATCCCAGTTGACCCAGAGTTCGCCACCGGCCTTGATTTCGGAAAAGTTCCATTGCTGGGTCACACGCTCGGGCAGCCATTTCGACCAGTCGCTTTGCGGCAGGCTCAGGTACGCATCCGCTGCACCGTCCTGCCACTGACTGGCGCTAATGCGGGTGCGAACGCTCATGGCGACCGGCTGGCCGTCGGGCAGGGTCAGCCGTGCGTCGAGTCGCTGCCGGGAGACGCCGGTTTTCAGATTCAGGCCAACGTAGGTCAAGGTCAGCGGCGGGTGATCCAGTGGCTGCAAGGTCACTTGGCTGTCGAGCACCGACAACTGCTGGACCATCTGCATGCGATTGAGCAGTTGTTCCGGATCCAGCGGCTGATCCTGCTGCACCGGCAAGCCTTCCAGCGCCCAATGACCGTCCTCGCCTTCCTTGAGGCTGATCTTCAGACCGTTGAGTTCCAGATGAGCGATGCGCAGTTCACGGGCCGCCAGGCTGGCCCAGAGGTCCGGCACCGCGCGCACCTGATCCAGACGCAGGGCATTGGCGCCCTCGCCCACCATCACGTCGTGAGCCAGCAGAATCGGCGCGAAGCCACTCCAGTTGCCTTCCAGCTCACCGATATGCAGCGGCATGCCCAGGGCTGCGCCGGCTTTGGTTTCGACTTCGGCCCGATATTCGGCCACCAGCGGCGCCAGCTCGCGACCGAGACTGACGTAAAGCGCCATCATCACCAAAGCCAACGCGCACAGGCCCAGACCCCAGCGGGTCAGTGCGGCCAAAATGCGTGTCAGACGGTCCATGTCAGTTGGCTCCCATGGCAAAATTACTGCAAAAAGCTGAGGCCAGCTGTTCTAGTCGGGTTGAAACACAGCGATTCAGAGCAGCACCACGTCGTATTGTTCCTGGGAATACATGGTTTCCACCTGGAACCGAATGGTGCGTCCGATAAATCCTTCCAGCTCGGCGACGTTGCCCGACTCTTCATCGAGCAAGCGGTCGACGACTTTCTGATTCGCCAATACACGATAGCCTTCCGCTTGATAGGCGCGAGCCTCACGGAGGATTTCGCGGAAAATTTCGTAGCAGACCGTTTCCGGTGTCTTGAGCTTGCCGCGCCCCTGGCAACTGTTGCACGGCTCGCACAGTACTTGTTCGAGACTTTCGCGAGTGCGCTTGCGGGTCATCTGCACCAGGCCCAACTCGGTGATGCCGATAATGTTGGTCTTGGCGTGGTCGCGCTCCAGTTGTTTCTCCAGCGTGCGCAGCACCTGACGCTGATGCTCTTCGTCTTCCATGTCGATGAAGTCGATGATGATGATCCCGCCCAGATTGCGCAGGCGCAGTTGGCGAGCGATGGCGGTCGCGGCTTCGAGGTTGGTCTTGAAGATGGTTTCTTCAAGGTTGCGATGACCGACGAACGCCCCGGTATTGACGTCGATGGTGCTCATGGCTTCCGCCGGGTCCACCACCAGGTAACCGCCGGACTTCAGCGGAACCTTGCGTTCGAGGGCTTTCTGGATTTCGTCTTCGACGCCGTACAGGTCGAAGATCGGCCGCTCGCCCGGATAATGCTCCAGGCGATCCGCGATTTCCGGCATCAGTTCGGCCACGAACTGCGTGGTTTTCTGGAAGGTTTCCCGGGAGTCGATGCGGATCTTCTCGATCTTCGGGCTGACCAGGTCGCGCAAGGTGCGTAGTGCCAGGCCGAGGTCTTCGTAGATCACACTCGGCGCGCTGATGGTTTTGATCTGCTCGTTGATCTGATCCCAGAGCCGGCGCAGGTAGCGGATGTCCATGAGGATCTCATCGGCCCCGGCGCCTTCGGCGGCGGTACGCAGGATGAAACCACCGGCTTCCTTGATACCTTCCGTGGCCACGCAATCGGTGACCACTTGCTTGAGGCGCTCGCGCTCGGCTTCGTCTTCGATCTTCAGGGAAATGCCGACATGCGCGGTACGCGGCATGTACACCAGATAACGCGAAGGTATTGATAGTTGTGTGGTCAGGCGTGCGCCTTTGGAACCGATCGGGTCCTTGGTGACTTGCACGACCAGGCTTTGGCCTTCATGGACCAGGGAGCTGATGCTTTCGACCGCAGGGCCTTCGCGCAGGGAAATTTCCGAGGCATGAATGAACGCTGCGCGGTCCAGACCGATGTCGACGAACGCCGCCTGCATGCCCGGCAACACCCGCACGACTTTGCCTTTATAGATGTTGCCGACGATACCGCGTTTTTGCGTGCGTTCGACGTGGACCTCTTGCAGGACACCGTTTTCAACCACCGCCACGCGCGATTCCATCGGCGTGATGTTGATCAGGATCTCTTCACTCATGGCAGGGTCTCGTTCAGGCATGTTCACGATAATGGCCGCATCTTGTCAGTACGACGCTCAGCGCGCGTTAAGGGTTTGCCAACAGGGTATGCCGAAATGGCCAAGCAGCTCAGCGGTTTCGCACAGCGGCAGTCCGACCACCGCCGAGTAGCTGCCATTGAGCCCGGCGACAAACACCGCGCCCAGTCCTTGAATGCCATAGCCACCCGCCTTGTCCCGCGGTTCGCCGCTGGCCCAGTAGGCCGCCGCTTCATCGAGATCGATGGGGCGAAAACGCACCAGGCTGCGCACAACACGAGACTCGCAACGCTCACCGTCAAGCACGGCAATGGCGGTCAGCACTTCATGTTCTTGTCCTGCCAACATCATAAGCATGGCGCACGCGTCGGCTTCGTCCACCGGTTTGCCGAGAATTTTGCCGTTGAGCACTACGGCGGTATCAGCGCCCAGCACGCAAAAATCGGCGTCGGACACGACCGCACCACGCCCGGCTTCAGCCTTGCCGCGCGCAAGGCGCTCGACATAGGCCGACGGCGATTCATGGTTCAAAGGGGTTTCATCGATGTCCGCGCTGATGGCGGAGAACGGCACGCCGATCTGCGTAAGCAGCTCACGCCGACGCGGCGAGCCTGAGGCGAGGAATAGCTGTTTCATCAAGACATCTCCCTTGTCATGGTGTGGGCAAATGCCTGACCGAATCAGTTAATTTTGTAACGTCGACGCAGACCGCGCAAACCGAAGCTGATCCACGGCCAGAGCAACGCGCTGACCAGTGCCGGCAAGACCAGCGCCAGCGTTGGCTGACGATTGCCGGTCAGGGCGCTGAGCCACAGCTGAACAAGCTGCGCGAGGCCGAAGATCACCAGGATCACCAGGCTCTGTTGCCACATCGGGAACATCCGCAGCCGCTGTTGCAGCGACAGCACCAGGAACGTGATGAGCGTCAGGATCAACGCGTTCTGGCCCAGTAGCGTGCCGTAAAGCACATCTTCGGCCAGGCCCAGGCACCACGCGGTGACCATGCCGACTTTCTGCGGCAGGGCCAACGCCCAGAACGCCAGCAGCAAGGCGAGCCATAGCGGGCGAAGGATTTCCATGAATTGCGGCAGCGGCGAAACGCTGAGCAACATGCCGATGGCGAACGTCAGCCAGATCATCCAGCCGTTTCGGGAGGCGGTAGCACCGACCATTATTCTCTTCCCCCAGTGGTAGCCGGTGCAGAGACAGGCGGTTTGGCAGCGGGCTTCACGACAGCGGGTTGTGTCGCCGGTGGTTTGGCGGCGGGTGCAGTCGCGGGCGGCTTGGCGGCGGCAGGGTGTGCGGCAGCGGGTTTGACCGGGGTTGTGGCAGCAGGCTTGGCCGGGGTCGCAGCAGGTGCAGTCGCTGGAACGGCGGCGGCAGCAGCAGGAGCAATCACCGCAGCAGGTTTCGGCACGGTGGCGGGAATGATTGGCCCGCCGCCTTGCGCATCGAGGTTTTCCTGGGCCTGAGCGGCGTCGTTTGCACGCTCTTCCGGTGTACGCGTATCGCTGAACACCAGCAACAGGTAACGGCTACGGTTCAAGGCAGCGGTCGGCACGGCGCGGACAATGGCAAATGGCTGGCCGGAATCGTGAATCACTTCCTTGACCGTCGCCACCGGGTAACCCGCCGGGAATCGCTGGCCGAGACCGGAGCTGACCAGCAAGTCGCCTTCCTTGATGTCCGCCGTGTCGGCCACGTGACGCAGTTCCAGACGCTCCGGGTTGCCGGTGCCGCTGGCAATCGCTCGCAGTCCGTTACGGTTCACTTGCACCGGGATGCTGTGGGTGGTGTCGGTGAGCAACAGCACACGGGAGGTGTACGGCATCAACTCGACCACCTGGCCCATCAGGCCACGGGCATCGAGCACCGGCTGACCGAGGACCACACCGTCGCGCTCACCTTTATTGATGATGATGCGATGGGTGAAGGGGTTGGGGTCCATGCCGATCAACTCGGCCACTTCGACCTTCTCGTTGACCAGCGCGGAGGAATTGAGCAACTCGCGCAGCCGAACGTTCTGCTCGGTGAGGGCGGCAAGCTTTTGCATGCGACCCTGCAGCAGCAGGTTTTCGGTCTTGAGTTTTTCGTTTTCGGCGACCAGCTCGGTACGGCTGCCAAACTGGCTGGCCACACCTTGCCATAGCCGCTGCGGCAGGTCGGTGATCCAGTAAGACTGCATCAGCACCAGCGACATCTGGCTACGCACTGGCTTGAGCAGTGTGAAGCGGGCATCGACCACCATCAGCGCGACCGATAGCACGACCAGCACCAACAAGCGCACGCCCAGTGAAGGCCCTTTGGTGAAAAGCGGTTTAATAAGCCGCTCCTCCCAGGCAAATGTTTTCTTTATTCATACGGCAGACCGGCCTGGATACAGACTGACAGAAGGTAAACGCAAACAGGCAGCACTGCAAAGTGCCGCCTGCGCGCTCAACAGCATAGTTGCATCGGGCGATCACTCGCTCGACAGCAGATCCATGGTGTGTTTATCCATCATTTCCAATGCGCGGCCACCGCCGCGAGCAACGCAGGTCAGCGGGTCTTCGGCAACGATCACCGGCAGACCGGTTTCCTGGGCCAGCAACTTGTCGAGGTCACGCAGCAAGGCGCCACCACCGGTCAGTACCAGGCCACGCTCGGCGATGTCGGAAGCCAGCTCCGGAGGCGATTGCTCCAGTGCGCTTTTAACAGCCTGAACGATAGTGGCCAGGGACTCTTGCAGAGCTTCCAGCACTTCATTGGAGTTCAGGGTGAATGCGCGTGGAACGCCTTCGGCCAGGTTACGGCCGCGAACGTCGACTTCGCGAACTTCGCCGCCCGGGTAGGCAGTACCGATTTCCTGTTTGATGCGCTCGGCGGTGGATTCGCCGATCAGGCTGCCGTAGTTGCGGCGCACGTAGGTGATGATCGCTTCGTCGAAGCGGTCGCCGCCAACCCGTACGGATTCGGCGTAAACCACACCGTTCAGGGAGATCAGTGCGATTTCAGTGGTACCACCACCGATATCGACCACCATCGAACCGCGTGCTTCTTCAACCGGCAGGCCGGCACCGATCGCAGCCGCCATCGGCTCTTCGATCAGGAACACTTCACGTGCGCCGGCACCAAGGGCCGATTCACGGATGGCACGACGCTCAACCTGAGTGGATTTGCACGGAACGCAGATCAGCACACGAGGGCTAGGCTGCAGGAAGCTGTTTTCGTGAACCTTGTTGATAAAGTATTGCAGCATCTTTTCGCAGACGCTGAAGTCGGCAATGACGCCATCCTTCATCGGACGAATGGCGGCAATGTTGCCCGGCGTACGGCCGAGCATGCGCTTGGCCTCGGTGCCGACAGCAACGACACTTTTCTGGTTACCGTGTGTCCGAATAGCCACAACCGATGGCTCATTCAGGACGATTCCGCGCTCGCGCACGTAAATAAGGGTGTTGGCAGTGCCCAGGTCAATGGAAAGATCGCTGGAAAACATGCCACGCAGTTTCTTGAACATGGGAAAGGGACCCTAGGCAACGCGTGGGTAAAAAAGTGCGGCAAACTCTAACAACGACAGGGATTTTGGGCAAGGCGCCAATATGTTAAATTGGCCGCTTTTCTGTGCACCAACCCCCACAATCGCGGCCTTATGACCGTAGAAATGCGGTAGTGTTCCGACAATCTAACACACGGATAGCATCCGTTCTGTTTTCCTTCCACTGGAGAATCCCATGACGCTTGAACGCTCCGACGTGGAAAAAATCGCTCATCTGGCCTGTCTGGGCCTCAATGATGCCGATCTTCCACACATCACTTCGGCCCTGAACAGCATTCTGGGACTGGTCGACGAAATGCAGGCGGTCAATACCGACGGTATCGAGCCGCTCGCCCACCCACTGGAAGCCAGCCAGCGCCTGCGTGCAGACGTCGTGACCGAGACCAATCATCGCGAGGCCTATCAGTCCATCGCACCAGCGGTCGAAAACGGCCTGTACCTGGTTCCGAAAGTCATCGACTAAAGGGAAAGAGCCTGCAATGCATCAATTGACTCTGGCCGAGATCGCCCGCGGACTCGCCGATAAAAAGTTTTCTTCCGAAGAGCTGACCAAAGTCCTGCTGGCGCGCATCGCCCAGCTCGATCCACAGCTCAACAGCTTCATCAGCCTCACCGAAGACCTGGCGCTCCAGCAGGCGAAAGCCGCTGACGCACGCCGGGCCAATGGTGAGAGCGGCGCCCTGCTCGGCGCGCCGATCGCCCATAAAGACCTGTTCTGCACCCAGGGCGTGCGCACCAGCTGCGGCTCGAAGATGCTCGACAACTTCAAGGCACCGTACGACGCCACCGTCGTCGCCAAACTGGCAGCCGCCGGCGCGGTGACCCTGGGCAAGACCAACATGGACGAATTCGCCATGGGTTCGGCCAACGAGTCGAGCTACTACGGCGCGGTGAAAAACCCGTGGAACCTGGAACACGTGCCGGGCGGTTCGTCCGGTGGTTCGGCGGCGGCCGTTGCCGCTCGTCTGTTGCCAGCCGCGACCGCCACCGACACCGGCGGCTCGATCCGCCAGCCGGCCGCGTTCACCAACCTCACCGGCCTGAAACCGACCTACGGTCGCGTTTCGCGCTGGGGCATGATCGCTTACGCGTCCAGCCTCGATCAGGGTGGCCCGTTGGCGCGCACCGCCGAAGACTGCGCGATCCTGCTGCAAGGCATGGCCGGTTTCGACAGCAATGACTCCACCAGCATCGACGAGCCCGTGCCGGATTACAGCGCCAGCCTCAACGATTCGCTGAAAGGCCTGCGCATCGGTGTGCCGAAGGAATACTTCAGCGCCGGTCTCGACCCGCGTATCGCCGAGTTGATCCAGAACAGCATCAAGGAGCTGGAAAAGCTCGGTGCCGTGATCAAGGAAATCAGCCTGCCGAACATGCAGCACGCGATTCCTGCGTACTACGTGATCGCCCCGGCAGAAGCGTCTTCCAACCTGTCGCGTTTCGACGGCGTGCGTTTCGGCTATCGCTGCGAAGACCCGAAAAACCTGGAAGACCTGTACAAGCGTTCCCGTGGCGAAGGTTTCGGTGCAGAAGTGCAGCGCCGGATCATGGTCGGCGCCTACGCGCTGTCGGCCGGTTACTACGACGCCTACTACCTGAAGGCGCAGAAGATTCGTCGCCTGGTGAAAAACGACTTCATGGCGGCTTTCAATGAAGTCGACATCATCCTCGGCCCAACCACGCCGAACCCGGCCTGGAAGCTTGGCGCCAAGAGCAGCGACCCGGTCGCTGCCTATCTGGAAGACGTCTACACCATCACCGCCAACCTCGCCGGCCTGCCGGGCTTGTCCATGCCCGCCGGTTTCGTCGATGGCCTGCCGGTCGGCGTGCAACTGCTCGCCCCGTATTTCCAGGAAGGTCGCCTGTTGAACGTTGCCCATCAGTATCAGTTGAACACTGACTGGCACACCCGCACCCCAACCGGCTTCTGAGGAGAAACACATGCAATGGGAAGTCGTGATCGGGCTGGAGATTCATACCCAGCTCACCACCCGGTCGAAAATCTTTTCCGGTAGCTCCACCACTTTCGGTTCCGAGCCGAACACCCAGGCCAGCCTGGTTGACCTCGGCATGCCTGGCGTCTTGCCAGTGCTGAACCAGGAAGCGGTGCGCATGGCCGTGATGTTCGGCCTCGCTATCGATGCCGAGATCGGCCAGCACAACGTGTTCGCCCGCAAAAACTATTTCTACCCGGACCTGCCCAAGGGCTACCAGATCAGCCAGATGGAATTGCCGATTGTCGGCAAGGGCCACCTGGACATCGCCCTTGAAGACGGCACGGTCAAACGCGTTGGCATCACCCGCGCGCACCTGGAAGAAGACGCCGGTAAAAGCCTGCACGAAGAGTTCAACGGTGCCACCGGCATCGACCTGAACCGCGCCGGCACGCCGCTGCTGGAAATCGTTTCCGAGCCGGACATGCGCAGCGCCAAGGAAGCCGTGGCTTACGTCAAGGCTGTCCACGCGCTGGTGCGCTACCTGGGCATCTGCGACGGCAACATGGCCGAAGGTTCGCTGCGTTGCGACTGCAACGTGTCGATCCGTCCGAAAGGCCAGGCTGAGTTCGGCACGCGTTGCGAGATCAAGAACGTCAACTCGTTCCGCTTCATCGAGAAGGCGATCAACACCGAAGTGCAGCGTCAGATCGAACTGATCGAAGACGGCGGCAAGGTGATCCAGCAGACTCGCCTGTACGACCCGAACAAGGACGAAACCCGTCCGATGCGCAGCAAAGAGGAAGCCAACGACTACCGTTACTTCCCCGATCCGGACCTGCTGCCGGTGGTCATCGAGAACTCGTTCCTCGACGACGTGCGCGCCACCCTGCCGGAATTGCCACCGCAGAAACGCGAGCGTTTCCAGGAGCAGTTCGGTCTGTCGGTCTACGACGCCAGCGTCCTGGCCACCAGCCGCGAGCAAGCCGATTACTTCGAGAAAGTCGCGAGCATTGGCGGCGACGCCAAACTGGCGGCCAACTGGGTCATGGTTGAACTGGGCAGCCTGTTGAACAAACAAGGCCTGGACATCGATCAGTCGCCGGTTTCGGCCGAGCAACTGGGCGGCATGCTGCTGCGCATCAAGGACAACACCATCTCCGGCAAGATCGCCAAAGTGGTGTTTGAAGCGATGGCCAACGGCGAAGGCAGCGCGGACGAGATCATCGACAAGCGCGGCTTGAAGCAAGTGACCGACACCGGCGCGATCTCGGCGGTGCTGGACGAAATGCTCGCGGCCAACGCCGAGCAGGTCGAACAATACCGCGCGGCAGACGAAGCCAAACGCGGCAAGATGTTCGGCTTCTTCGTCGGCCAGGCCATGAAAGCCTCCAAAGGCAAGGCCAACCCGCAACAGGTCAACGAACTGCTGAAAAGCAAGCTCGAAGGCTGATGAGCATGGAGCCAGTATTCAAGCCTGGCTCTACCCCCTGTGGGAGCGGGCTTGCTCGCGAAAGCGGTGTGACATTCAGCATTTATGTTGGATGTGATGACCCCTTCGCGAGCAAGCCCGCTCCCACATTTGTTTTTGGGAAACCGTTTATGAAACGTCTACTGGGGGCCTGCGCCCTGTTGTCTTTACTGGCCGGTTGCGCCAGCACCGATGTCGTCGATCCTCACGGTTACGACCAGACAGGCGTGGCGTCCTACTACGGCGCCAAACACCAGGGCAAACGCACCGCCAGTGGTGAACGTTTCGACAAAAATTCCATGACCGCTGCCCACCGCCAACTACCCTTTGGTACGCGGGTGAAGGTCACCAATCTGAAAAACGACAAATCCTGTGTAGTCCGCATCAATGATCGCGGGCCGCACACTCGCGGGCGCCTGATCGACTTGTCTCACGAAGCCGCCGAGCAACTGGGCATGATCAAAAGCGGCACCGCACGGGTTCGCGTGCAAGCCCTCGACTGACTCACGGAGCCCCGACCATTTTCGGACTTGCCGACTTACCCCTGCTCAGCGTGATTGAACTGCTCAGCGGCCTGGTTCTACTGATCGCCGGTGCCGAACTGATGGTGCGCGCCGCCGTGCGCGTGGCCGCGCGACTGCACGTTCGACCGTTGATCATCGGCCTGACCATCGTCGCCCTCGGCAGCAGCGCACCGCAGATGGCCGTCAGCCTGCAAGCCACGCTGGCGCAGAACGCCGACATCGCCGTCGGCAGCGTGATCGGCAGCAGCATCTTCAACATCCTCGTCACCCTCGGGCTTTCGGCGCTGATCATCCCGCTGCGGGTCTCGCGGCAACTGGTGCGCCTGGATATTCCACTGATGATCGGCGCCAGCCTGCTGGTGTTCGTCCTGGCATGGAATGAAGAACTGACCCGGGTCGACGGCGTCCTGCTATTGGCGGCGCTGATGGTGTATCTGGGCCTGCTGCTGCGCCAGTCGCGGCATTCGGCGCGCCCACAAACGAGCCCGCATGAAGGCCCTGAAGTTCCGTGGTTCAGCAGCCTGCTGATGATCGTCGCGGGCCTGGCGATGCTGATCTACGCCGGGCATTTGCTGCTGGGCGCCGCGGTGTCGGTCGCCACGGACCTGGGGCTGTCGGAACGGATCATCGGCCTGACCATCGTCGCCGTCAGCACTTCGTTGCCGGAACTGGCGACCTCGTTGATCGCGGCATTGCGTGGCCAGCGCGACATCGCCGTAGGCAACGTGATCGGCAGCAACCTGTTCAACCTGTTGGGCGTGCTGGGCGTTACCGCACTGATCGCGCCGTCGCCGCTGTCGGTCTCGCCCAACGCGCTGGATTTCGACTTGCCGGTGATGCTCGGCGTCGCGGCGCTGTGCCTGCCGGTGTTCTATTCCGGCTACCGGGTGACCCGCGCCGAAGGTCTGCTGTTTTTGGGTTTGTACCTGGCTTACGGTCTGCACGTGGTGTCGTTCACCACCGGCATGCCGCTGGCCGGCAAGCTTGAACACCTGATGCTGTTTTTCGTCCTGCCGGCGCTGTTGGCGTTTTTGCTGTTCACGTCGCTGCGCGCCTGGCGTCGCCAACACCACAAGAAGGAATTGCCATGACCGACAATAAAAAAACCGGCGTTGAAGTCCGCCGCCAAGTGATGGGCGACGCGTTCGTCGATCGCGCATTGGGCAATGCCACCGAGTTCACCCAGCCGTTGCAGGATTTCGTCAATGAACACGCCTGGGGCAGTGTGTGGAGCCGCGAAGGTTTGCCGCTGAAAACCCGCAGCCTGATCACCCTCGCCGCGCTGACCGCGCTGAAGTGCCCGCAGGAATTGAAAGGCCACGTGCGCGGCGCGCTGAACAATGGCTGCACCGTGGAAGAGATTCGCGAGGCACTGCTGCATTGCGCGGTGTATGCCGGTGTGCCGGCGGCGATCGATGCGTTTCGGGCGGCGCAGGAAGTGATCGATACCTACCAGAAGCCAGAGTAAGTCTTCGAATGCTGTAGTGGCTCATCTACCGCCATCGCGAGCAGGCTCACTCCCACAGGGGAACGCATTCCAAATGTGGGAGCGAGCCTGCTCGCGATGAGGCCCTGAAAAACACTACAAATCCCGACGCTAGATCCACCCACCCCACTGCAACAAAAAGATCCCGATATTGGTGGTCACCGCCGCCATCAGCGTGGTGATCACAATGATCGCCGCCGCCAGTTCATGATTGCCATCGGCCTGACGCGCCATGACAAAACTGGCCGCCGCGGTCGGGCTGCCGAAGTACAGGAACAGAATCCCCAACTCCGCCCCGCGAAAACCCCAGAGCCATGCGCCCAGCGTCGCCAGCACCGGCAGGCCGATCATCTTCACCAGGCTGGAGCTGAGCGCCATGTTGCCGCTTTTGCGCATCGCCGCCAGCGACAGCGTGCCGCCGATGCAGATCAACGCCAAGGGCAACGTGGTTTGCGCCAGGTACTGCCCGGACTTCTCCAGCCAGCCCGGCAAGGCAATATTGAAATACGCGAACGGCGCCGCCGCAAACACGCTGATGATCAGCGGGTTGTTCATCACGCTTTTGCAGATACTCCACGGGTCGGACTTGATCACCGGGCTGTACACCGCCAGCACAATGGTCGACAGCGTGTTGTAAAACAGGATCACCAGTGCCGCGAGAATCGCGCCGAGGGAAATTCCGTAATCGCCGTACATGCTCGCTGCCAGCGCGAGGCCGATAACGCCGTTGTTGCCGCGAAACGCACCCTGGGTGTAAATCCCGCGGTCTTCACGCGGGCACTTCCAGATCGCCCAGCCCCAGGCGATGGCGAAGCTGACCAGCGTGGCAATCGAAAAATAGATCAGCAGCGACGGTTGCAGCGCGGCGTGCAAGTCGGCATGCAGGATGCCCAGAAACAGCAACGCCGGCATGGTGACGTTGAACACCAGAGCCGACGCTGTGTGGATGAAATTGTCGTTGATCCAGTTGATACGCTTTAGCAGCACGCCCAGAAACAGCATGGCAAACACCGGCGCGGTGATGTTCAGGGTTTCGAGGAAGATAGCCAGCATGCCGGGGGTCACCTTGGGTGGGCGTCGTTAGGGGGCTAATGATAAGCCACCCAGGGCGTTGGCGTCTGGTAGACCGCTATCGCCGGCAAGCCGGCTCCTACAGGAACTGTGTCGTACGCAAATTTTGTGTACGACGAAGACCCTGTAGGAGCTGGCTTGCCGGCGATGCAGGCGCCTCGGTCTTAAGTAATGGGCGCCGGGTTGAACAGGGTAATGTCGTTATGCAGCTTGTGCCGCTCCGACCATGTCTGTTTCTTCCCGCTGGCCACGTCCAGGTAGTAGTGAAACAACTCCCAGCCGAGATCCTCGATCGACGCTCGTCCAGTCGCAATCCGCCCGGCATCGATGTCGATCAGGTCCGGCCAGCGCTGCGCCAGTTCGGTCCGGGTCGATACCTTCACCACCGGCGCCATCGCCAGGCCATACGGCGTGCCACGCCCGGTGGTGAACACGTGCAGGTTCATCCCGGCCGCCAGTTGCAACGTCCCGCAGACAAAATCGCTGGCCGGGGTCGCGCAGAAAATCAGGCCTTTGCGCTTGAAGCGCTCGCCAGGGCCCAGCACGCCGTTGATCGCGCTGCTGCCGGATTTGACGATCGACCCAAGGGATTTCTCGACAATGTTCGACAACCCGCCCTTCTTGTTGCCCGGCGTGGTGTTGGCGCTGCGATCCGCTTCGCCCTTGGCCAGGTAACGGTCGTACCAGTCCATTTCCCGCACCAGTTCCTGAGCGACTTCCTCGGTTTCGGCGCGGGACGTCAGCAGGTAAATCGCGTCGCGCACTTCGGTGACTTCGGAAAACATCACCGTCGCACCAGCGCGCAGCAACAGGTCAGAGGCGTAACCCAGCGCCGGGTTGGCGGTGATGCCGGAGAACGCATCGCTGCCACCACACTGCATGCCGAGAATCAGTTCGGACGCCGGCACGGTTTCCCGGCGACGTTGATCGAGCTTCTTCAAACGGGTCTCGGCCAGGGCCATGATCTGCTCGATCATTTCGGTGAAACCGTGACTCGAATCCTGCAAGCGATACAGCCACGGATCGCTCAAATCCACCGAGCTGTCGTTCTCGTGCATCACCTGCCCGGCCTGCAATTTCTCGCAGCCCAGGCTGATCACCAGCGCTTCGCCGCCCAGGTTCGGGTTGCGCGCCAGGTTACGCACGGTGCGGATCGGGATGTACGCATCCGTCGCGGTGATTGCCACGCCGCAGCCGTAGCTGTGAGTCAACGCGACCACGTCATCGACGTTCGGGTACTTGGGCAGCAACTCGTCCTTGATGCGCTTGACCGCATGATCCAGAACGCCGGTGACACACTGCACCGTGGTGGTAATCCCGAGAATGTTGCGCGTGCCGACGGTCCCGTCGGCGTTGCGATAACCCTCGAACGTAAAGCCTTCCAGCGGTGCCTGCGCCGCCGGCACCTCGGTGGACAGCGGCAAGCTGTCCAGCGGTGGCGCGGTGGGCATGCGCAGTTGATCTTCCTTGACCCAACTGCCGCGCGGAATCGGCTGCAACGCGTAGCCAATGGTCTGGCCGTAACGAATCACCTGGCCGCCCTCGGGAATGTCCTCGAGGGTGACCTTGTGGCTCTGCGGCACGAAGTCCACGGTGACCAGGCCATCGGGAAACTCGGTGCCCGCCGGCACGCCCTGATCGTTGACCACGATCACGACGTTGTCTCGCTCGTGCAGACGGATGTAGCGCGGCGAGTCGGAATGTTCAATCAACTGCATGACGCCGCTCCTCAGGAATGCGCTTGTGACAATTTGTTGTTTGTTTCAGGGCCGCTGACCGGTGGTTCTTTGAGCACCACACGTTTGATCGGGCCAACGATCACCAGGTAGCTGAACACTGCAACCAGTGCGTTGCAACCGACAAACACCAGCGCCCACTTGAACGAACCGGTGGAGCTGATGATGTAGCCGATGACGATCGGCGTGGTGATCGACGCGATGTTGCCGAAGGTGTTGAACAGGCCACCGCTGAGACCGGCAATCTGTTTCGGCGAGGTATCGGACACCACGGCCCAACCCAGTGCACCCACGCCTTTGCCGAAGAATGCCAGGGCCATGAAGCCGACGACCATCCATTCAACATCGACATAGTTGCAAGCCACGATGCTGCTGGAAACCAGCAAGCCCGCGATGATCGGCGCCTTGCGGGCGAAGGTCAGGGAATGGCCCTTACGCAGCAGGTAGTCGGAAATCACCCCGCCGAGCACACCACCGATGAAGCCGCAGATCGCCGGCAACGAGGCGATGAAACCGGCCTTGAGGATGGTCATGCCGCGTTCTTGCACCAGGTATACCGGGAACCAGGTCAGGAAGAAGTAGGTGATGCCGTTGATGCAGTATTGGCCCAGGTACACGCCGAGCATCATGCGGTTGGTCAGCAACTGGCGGATGTAATCCCACTTCGGACCGTCGCTTTTTTTGCCTTTGCCTTTGTCCTGGTCCATATCGACCATGCCGCCGTTGTCGGCGATGTGCTGGAACTCGGCGTCGTTGATCATCGGGTGCTGGCGCGGGCTGTAGATCACCTTCAGCCAGATGCCCGAGAAGATGATGCCGATCACGCCCATCACGATAAACACGTGCTGCCAGCCGAAGCTGTAGACGATCCAGCCCATCAGCGGCGCGAACAACACGGTGGCAAAGTATTGCGCCGAGTTGAAGATCGCCGAGGCGGTGCCGCGCTCAGCGGTCGGGAACCAGGCGGCCACGATGCGTGCGTTACCGGGGAAGGACGGCGCTTCGGCCAGGCCCACCAGGAAGCGCAGCATGAACAGCGCAACCACCGCCGTGGACATGCCGAACTCGCCGACATAGCCCTGCAGCACGGTGAACAATGACCAGGTGAAAATGCTCAGCGCGTAGATTTTTTTCGAGCCGAAACGGTCCAGCAGCCAGCCACCGGGAATTTGCCCGGCCACGTAGGCCCAACCGAATGCGGAGAAGATGTAACCGAGGGTGACCGCGTCGATGCCGAGGTCTTTTTGCAGGCTGGAGCCGGCGATTGCGATGGTTGCCCGGTCGGCGTAGTTGATTGTGGTCACCAGAAAAAGCATGAGCAAAATCAAATAGCGGACGTGGGTCGGCTTGGTCGCTTGCATGTAGATGTACTCCCACTGATTATTTTTATGCGGGTAATAACGGTTTTGTTTTTTGTGGGAGCTGGCCTGCCAGCGATGCGGACACTTCGGTATGTCAGTCACACCGCGGTGATGCCATCGCTGGCAGGCCAGCTCCTACAGGTATTGCGTGAATCAGGAACCGATGTAGGAGGTCTTCACAACCGTGTAGAACTCTTGCGCGTAGCGACCTTGCTCGCGGGAACCATAGGATGAACCTTTACGCCCACCGAATGGAACGTGGTAATCCACGCCCGCCGTCGGCAGGTTGACCATCACCATCCCGGCCTGGGAGTGGCGTTTGAAGTGGTTGGCGTACTTCAGCGACGTGGTGGCGATGCCCGCCGACAGACCGAATTCGGTGTCGTTGGCCATGGCCAGTGCAGCGTCGTAATCCGCCACGCGAACGATGTTGGCCACTGGGCCGAAGATCTCTTCGCGGCTGATGCGCATCGCCGCTTCGCTGTCGGCAAACAGCGTAGGCGCGAGGTAGTAGCCTTCGGTGTCGCAGGTCACCAGACCGCCGCCGCTGACCAGACGTGCACCTTCGGACTGGCCGATGTCGATGTACTTCATGTCCTGTTCAAGCTGAGCTTGCGAGACCACCGGACCGATGTCGGTGCCGGTTTTCAGCGCGTGGCCAACCTTGATCGACTTCATGCGCTCGGCCATGGCTTCGACGAACTTGTCGTGGATGCCGGCAGTGACGATGAAGCGGCTGGAAGCGGTGCAACGCTGGCCGGTGGAGTAGAACGCGCTCTGTACCGACAGTTCGACCGCTTGCTTGAGGTCGGCGTCGTCGAGGATGATCTGCGGGTTCTTGCCACCCATTTCCAGCTGAACCTTGGCCTGGCGCGACACGCAGCTGACGGCGATCTGACGACCGACACCGACGGAACCGGTGAAGCTGATGCCATCGACTTTCGGGCTCTGAACCATTGCATCGCCAACCACGCGACCGCTGCCCATCACCAGGTTGAACACGCCGGCCGGGAAGCCTGCGCGGGAGATGATTTCAGCCAGCGCCCAGGCGCAACCCGGCACCAGATCCGCCGGTTTCAGCACGACGCAGTTGCCGTAGGCCAGGGCCGGGGCGATTTTCCACGCAGGGATGGCGATCGGGAAGTTCCACGGGGTGATCAGACCGACCACGCCCAAGGCTTCGCGAGTGACTTCGACATTGACGCCCGGACGTACCGACGGCAAGTAGTCGCCGGACAGACGCAGGGTTTCACCGGCGAAGAACTTGAAGATGTTACCGGCGCGGGTCACTTCGCCGATGGCTTCAGGCAGGGTCTTGCCCTCTTCCCGAGCCAGCAAGGTGCCGAGCTCTTCGCGGCGAGCGAGGATTTCAGTACCGACTTTATCCAGCGAGTCGTGGCGGGCTTGAATGCCCGAGGTCGACCAGGCCGGGAACGCAGCGCGAGCGGCGTCGATGGCGGCGTGGACCTGGGCCAGATCAGCCTTGGCGTATTCACCGATGGTGTCGGTCAGTTCGGACGGGTTGATGTTGGCGCAGTATTCACTGCCGGCAACCCATTCACCGTTGATGTAGTTATCAAAACGCTTTGTATCAGCCACAACAATTCTCCTCACGCAAAAGGCCGCTGATTGCTCAGCGGCCTTGTTTAATCGGGTGTGTTACTGCGCACCTTGCTTGTCGATCAGCGCGGCGAGCATTTCGTACTCTTCGCCGGTCAGATCGGTCAGCGGCGCACGCACAGGACCTGCGTCATAGCCGGCAATTTTCGCACCCGCCTTGACGATGCTCACTGCGTAACCGGATTTGCGGTTACGGATGTCCAGGTACGGCAGGAAGAAGTCGTCGATGATCTTGCCGACGGTGGCGTGATCTTCGCGAGCGATGGCGTGGTAGAAATCCATCGCGGTTTTCGGGATGAAGTTGAACACCGCCGAGGAGTAAACCGGTACGCCCAAGGCCTTGTAGGCAGCGGCGTAGACTTCGGCGGTCGGCAAACCACCCAGGTAGCTGAAACGATCACCGAGGCGACGACGGATCGACACCATCAACTCGATATCGCCCAGGCCATCCTTGTAGCCGATCAGGTTCGGGCAGCGCTCGGCCAGGCGTTCCAGCAGCGGCGCGGTCAGGCGGCAGACGTTACGGTTGTAAACCACCACGCCGATCTTCACCGATTTGCACACGGCTTCAACGTGGGCGGCAACGCCGTCCTGGCTGGCTTCGGTCAGGTAGTGCGGCAGCAGCAACAGGCCTTTGGCGCCCAGACGCTCGGCTTCCTGTGCGTATTCGATGGCTTGACGGGTCGAACCGCCAACGCCGGCCAGAATCGGCACGCTGGTTTCGCAGGTGTCGACGGCAGTCTTGATGATTTCCGAATATTCGCTGGCCGCCAGGGAGAAGAACTCACCGGTGCCGCCTGCGGCGAACAAAGCCGAGGCGCCGTATGGGGCCAGCCATTCGAGACGCTTGATGTAGCCCGCGCGATTGAAGTCGCCCTGAGCATTGAAATCGGTAACCGGGAAAGACAACAGACCGGAAGAGAGGATGGACTTCAGTTCTTGTGGATTCATTATTCGAACACCCTGGGTAGCAACGTTTGTTTATGTGTGTGTGTGAGAAAACCGTTCAGCCTGCGCCGAAGTTGTAGGTCATCGTACAACTTAAAAAACAACCGTCAACTGCATTTCATCGCCGCACCCAAAATTTATGCGTCGGAAAAGTATTTTCTTGACGTAGGAAAGATCTCCTCTATGCTCTGAACAGCTGTATATGCATACAGTTATTTGAAACATACCGACGACATATCAAGGAGATAGAAATGTCAGGTCTACACACAAAAACTCAGGAAAAACCAAAACAGGTCATTGCCGGTCTGGATGATCTGTTCACCGAGAACGGCATCGCCATTACGGGTAATGACCATCTGGTCCTGCGCCTCGACGAGCACCAAACCGACACCCACCAGCCATCCGCCCCTGCATCCGGCAACGCCTTGAAAGGCAAGCCACAGCTGAGGTTCGAGGGTGGTGAACACACCGCCATCGGCGATAACACGCTGCTGCGTTTCGTCAAGGATGCACCGGCGATAACGGCCTCGCAGGTCGAGTTGCATTTGCCTAACGGCCTGGCCCTGACGTATGGGCAGGTTGTTGCACTGGGCGGTGATTTCTATGGAATCCCGGACAAACCGGTCAGCGAAGGCGCAACCGCTGCCGACCGGATCCAGCGCTTTACCGAGGCCTTCAATTCCCTGGCGGTGCTGCCGGCGTCAAATGCCGAAGCGAAGCTGATCCTCGGCGTCATGCAGAAGGAAATCGCCGCGGTTAAACAGGCGATAAAGGACGGCAAACAGCCCCACGAGGCGTATGACGCATTGGGTGATACGTTGTCGGAAGAGTGGAACAAGATCACCGGCGGCGGCAGTTTCGTCTCGGCCCTGTATCCATTGGGCCGCTACCTGAAACTGGCCGCCAACAACGCTGACCACTTCGCCGAGTGGGCACTGTTGGCCTACATCGCCGGGCATACGGCGGCATTGCAACAAGCGGTGGTCGCCCACAACAGTGGCGATGACGCGTCGCTGGAACTGGCTTACGCGATGAACGCTTTCGCCGATCACTACCTGACCGACCTGTTTTCCGCCGGCCACCTGCGGGTGCCGCGCAAACAGTTGGCAGCGGTGGTCACGCCGAGTGACCTGGGCTCGTTGATTACCCGCTTCATGCACGACGAAGACAGCAAGTTCGGCCTCAATGTGCGCAACGGTGACGGCGTTCAATGGCACGCTTATGGCGACAAGCGCTACTTCGATGCAATCGACAGCGCCAATCGCGTCCAGGTCAATCTAGCGGTCCAGGTGTCGGCGGATGAAATTTTCGCGACGTACCTCAGCGGCATCGCCCCGTCGCCCGGCAGTTTCGCGGCATTGAAAAAACTGCCTGATCTGCAAGCGGTACTGAACCCGACGGGCAATTTCTCGCCGCTGTTCAAGGTCGAGGGCAACAAGGTGTTGCGGCGCAAGGACGTCAATAACCTGAATGACACCGCCACCGTCGATGACTGGTGGGGCTGGAGCACTTACCTGCTGCTCAAGGACTACAACCCGACTGGCAACGTGGCCTGACAAGGAGATCGATGATGACTATCAAACTGAAACTGGAATTGGCTTCGGGCGATTCGCTGAAGGGTGCGCCGCTGGAGTTGCTGGCTGATGGCAAGGCCATTGCCAAAGCGGTGGTGGGTAAGCATGGGGATGTGGTGTTCGATGCCAAGCCCGGTGCAGGTCGGTTGGCGGTGAGGGTGGATCGTTCGATTCTTCGTGCTGGCTGACGCTGTGGTGTAACGGCCGCAGGACTCATCGCCAGCAAGCCGGCTCCTACAGGATTGTCGTCGTACACAAAATTTGCGTACGACACAGTTCCTGTAGGAGCCGGCTTGCCGGCGATGGCGGTCTCTCGGACAACCCGTAACCCGGGTTGAAATATTAACCCCGCTGCGCCTCAGCCTCTTCATGCGCATGGCGCAACCGCTCGCGGCTGTTCGTCAGATGCAAGCGCATCGCCGCCCGCGCCGCATCGGAATCCTGGCGTGCAATCGCATCGTAAATCTCTTCGTGCTCACGGCTCAGGCGACTCATGTAGTGCTGTTGGTCGTCATGGGCCAGGCGTGCCGAGTTCAGGCGCGTACGCGGAATGATGCTGGTGCCCAGGTGGGTCATGATGTCGGTGAAGTAGCGGTTGCCGGTCGACAGCGCGATTTGCAGGTGGAACTGGAAGTCCGAGGCCACCGCATCGCTGGCGTGGGCCGCGCTTTCGTTCAAGGCGTCCAGGGCGGCGCGCATCAACGCCAACTGCTCAGGGCTGCGACGTTGCGCAGCAAGCCCCGCGGACTCCACTTCGAGGCTGATACGCAGCTCCAGAATCGCCAGCACATCACGCAGCGTCACCACCGTCGCCGGGTCGATACGGAAACCACTCGGGCTCGGTGTATCGAGCACGAAGGTGCCGATGCCGTGGCGGGTTTCCACCTGCCCGGCCGCCTGCAAACGGGAAATCGCCTCGCGCACCACGGTGCGGCTGACGCCATGGGCATCCATGATCGCCGACTCGGTGGGCAATTTGTCGCCGCGCTTGAGGTGACCATCGCGGATCTGCTCGGACAGCACCGTCACCAATTCCTGTGCGAGGCTGCGGCGCTTGCGAGGGAGGCGTGGTGCGTCGATCGGGTTTTCCATGGTGAACGTCTGTCTCGAAAAATTCGGCTGAAACCGCATCATAGCTCAACGCGGTTGTACGATCACCCCGCCCTTGTAGGAGCGAGCCTGCTCGCGATGGTCGCCAACGATAACGCTGGAAGTCTGACACTCCGCGGCGCTCTCAGGTCCATCGCGAGCAGGCTCGCTCCTACAGGGGTGGTGGTGATTATGCGGTTACGGTCTGATCCACCAGATGGCCGTTGTCGATGCGCACATGCCGTGGATGGAAGCGTTTCAGGCTGCTGCGATGTCCGACGCTGACGATGCTGAGCCCCGGAATCTCATCGATCAACGCCTGATACAGCGAAGCTTCATCCTCTTCATCCATCGCCGAAGTCGCTTCGTCCATGTACAGCCATTGCGGCGCATAAAGCAACGCACGGGCGAAGGCCAGACGTTGCTGTTCGCCCGGCGAAAGCATGCGTTGCCAGTGATTCGCTTCATCCAGGCGCGAAACCAGGTGTGGCAAACGACAGGTTTCCAGCACATGTACGTAGCGTTCCTGCGGATAGGTCTCGCCAGGCTGTGGATAACTCAACACCTCGCGCAGCGTGCCAATCGGCAGATAAGGCTTTTGCGGCAGGAACAAATAGCGCGCCGCCGGCAGACGAATGCTGCCATGGCCTGTTGGCCACAAATGCCCCATCGCTCGCAGCAACGTGGACTTGCCGCTGCCGGAACGGCCGCTGAGCATCACGCGCTCGCCCTCCTCCACGGTCATGTCGGCATTGGTCAGCAAATGCCGACCGTCCGCCAGATCGAGGCCCAGGTTGTGAATCTTCAACCCATTACCCTGATTCTGCACGTCGATGGCTGGCGCGCGCTCTTCGTTGTCGGTCATGGCCTGACGGAAACTCAGCAGACGATCACAAGTGGCACGCCATGAGGCGAGGTTCTGGTACGCGCTGATAAACCAGCTGAAACTCTCCTGCACATTGCCGAACGCCGAACTGATTTGCATCAGATCACCGAGTTCGATCTTGCCAGCGAAATAACGTGGGGCCGCGACCATGAACGGAAAGATGATGGCGGCCTGTTGGTAACCTGCGGTAAAGAACGTCAGACGCTTGGACACCTTCATGATGTCCCAGAAGTTGTGCCAGACCATCCCGAAGCGGTGGCTCAAGCGACGATTTTCATTGGGTTCGCCGTTGTACAGCGCAATGGTCTCGGCATTTTCGCGAACCCGTACCATGGAGAAACGCAGGTCGGCTTCAAAGCGTTGTTGTTGGTTGTTCAGGCCGATCAGGCGACGACCAATCAGATGCGTCAGCCAGCTACCGATCACGGCATACACCAGCACACACCAGAACATGTAGCCGGGGATTGTGAAACCGAACACTTCGATACTGCCCGACACGCCCCACAGAATGATCGAGAACGACACCAGGCTGACAATGTTGCGCAGCAAACCGATGCCCAGTTCCAGGGTATTGGAGGTGAAGTTGTTGAGGTCTTCGGAAATCCGCTGGTCCGGGTTATCGGTGTAACCGCCCTGCTCCAGCTGGTAGTAATTCTTGTTGCCGAGCCAGCGGGCGAAATGCTTTTCCGTGAGCCAGGCACGCCAGCGGATGGTCAGCATCTGCGTCAGATAGAGCCGGTAAACGGCACCGATGATCGCCACCGCCGCAATCCCGCAGAAATACAGAATCAGCTGCCAGAACGCGGCTTCGTCCTTCTTCTGCAGAGCGTTGTAGAAGTCCTTGTACCAGGTGTTGAACCACACCGAGAGCCCCACGCTGATCAACGACAACGCGATCACCGCGATCAGTAGTGTCCAGGCCTTGACCTTCTCTTCGCTTTGCCAATAAGGCGTGATCATCGCCCAGACTTTGCGAAAAAACTGCCCGCGCACGGCATCGTTGACCGCGGAATATTCAGCGTTCTGATTCATGGAAAAGGCTCGATAAAGAAAAGAACACGCACGAACCGATCATAGATGATCGGCTCGGTTTGTCGCGAGGCGCGGCCGGCATTTGTTCAGCGCAGGTTCAGCGACGAACGGGACGCTTTTGCAGTTTGCGCTGCAGCGTACGGCGGTGCATGCCCAAGGCACGGGCAGTGGCGGAGATGTTGCCTTCGTGTTCGGTCAACACGCGCTGGATGTGTTCCCATTGCAAGCGGTCCACCGACATCGGGTTTTCCGGCACCAGGGAGTCGAGGTCGGCGTGCTCGGAGAGCAGCGCAGCAAGGACATCATCGGCATCCGCCGGTTTGCACAGGTAGTTGCAGGCACCGCGCTTGATCGCTTCGACAGCGGTGGCAATGCTCGAGTAACCGGTGAGGATCACCACGCGCATCTCCGGGTCGAGTTCGAGCAGTTTTGGCAGCAACACCAGGCCGGAATCGCCGTCCATTTTCAGGTCCAGCGCGGCGTAATCCGGGATATCGGCCTGGGCGATGGTCAGGCCTTCTTCGGCGGAGCCGGCGGTGCTGACGCGAAAACCACGGCGAGCCATGGCGCGCGCCATCACGCGGGTGAACGTGGCGTCGTCATCTACCAGCAGCAAATGCGGCAGTTCTTCGCCTTCGACTTGGATCTCTTCACTCATGTTCGTCTCCTCGGGCGACACGGGGCAGGCGCAGCTCGGTGAGCGTACCGCCTTCCTCATGACTGTAGAGTTTCACTGAGCCGCCGGCGCGTGTCACGCTGGCCTTGCTCAAAAACAGGCCCAGGCCGAAACCTTTGCCCTTGGTGGTAAAAAACGGTTTGCCGATCTGTTCGGCAATGGCCAGCGGCACACCGGCGCCGTGGTCTCGAATGCTGATGGTCAAGTCCTCGGCATTCCAGTCCAGCGTCACTTGCAGCCCTTCGGGGCATGCATCAGCGGCGTTGTTCAACAAATTCAGCAGCGCCTGGGTCAGGTCCGGAGGCGGCGCCATGCGTGGCACGGTGCCTTGGCCCAGGCGCTGGAAGCGGTAACTGGCTTCCGGGCGCATCAAGTGCCAGCGGTTCAGCGCTTCGTCGAGCCAATCGGTGACGTCCTGCATCTCCACAGCCAAGCGGCGATTGGCCTCGGCGGCGCGCACCAGTTGCTGCAAGGTTTCTTTGCAGAGTTTGACCTGATCCTGCAGCACGCTGAGGTCGTCCTGCAACATCGGATCGTGATGGTCCCGGCGCATTTCCTTGAGCAGCACGCTCATGGTCGCCAGCGGCGTGCCCAGTTCATGGGCGGCACCGGCGGCCTCGGTCGCGACGGCCAGCAATTGCTGATCACGCAGGCCTTCTTCGCGACGGATGGCGCGCAGCTCTTCCTGCCGCCGCAGCTCTTCGGCCATGCGCGCGGCGAAGAAGGTGATGACCGCCGCGGCGAGGGCGAAGCTCAGCCACATCCCGTAGACCTGCAGGTTTTCCCGGGCAATCGGGAAGGTTTGCAGCGGATAGAAACCCGCCAGCAACAAGGTGTACATCGCCAGGGCGATGCCCGACAGAATCACCGAATAACGCCATGGCAGCGTCACGGCGGCGATGGTCAGCGGCACCAGGTAATAAGAGACGAAGGGGTTGGTCGAGCCGCCGGAGAAATACAGCAAGGCGCTGTGGATAAACAGGTCGCAGGCCAGTTGCACGGCGTATTCGAGCTCAGTAACCGGCCAGGAGGTACGCAGCCGAATCGCCGTGAACGCGCACAGCAACATAGAGCAACCGAGGGTCGCGGCCAGTTGAAACCAAGGTAGCGGCAGCAAGTCGAGCCAGTAGGCCAGGCCCACTGAACCGGCCTGAGCGGCCAACACCAATGTGCGGATGAACGTCAGCCGCCAGAGATTCTGACGAGTTGCGGAAGTGATTTGAACGGGGGCGAGCATGAGCTCTCCTGATGAGCGCTCCAGGCAGATCGCACGGAGTATAACCAAGCACGGGGGCTGACAGGCAAAAGTGCGGCAAACGGCCACATGGCAGGAATATCAGCTGCGTCTATAAGGCCGCCTTCGCGGGCAAGTCGGATCGCCGCCCGCTCGCTCCTACGAGAGAGCGGCGGGCAAATATTTTGTGCACGACACAGACCTGTAGTAGCGAGCGGGCGGCGATCCGACTTGCCCGCGAAGGCCGCGACGCGGTCAACCATCTGTATAGAAGTTGTAACTGTGCGAACCGGATCATTAAAGCTAGAGTCTGATGGTTTCACGCAGGCTCGGACCTAACCCCTGCGCATCGTCCAAGGAGTTTTCATGCACACTTTCCGCCGCAGCGCCGCCCTTCTCGCCCTCAGCGTTGGCACCGTCGCCAGCCTCCCGGCCATGGCCGCCGACGAGCTGCATTACAACCAGATTTCCCTGCGCGCCGAAGTCAGTCAGGAAGTTGCCCGCGACCTGATGATCGTGACCCTCTACACCGAAGAACAAAACACCGACCCGGCCAAACTCGCGGCCGACGTCAGCACCACCATGAACAAGGCGCTGGCCCAGGCCAAGCAAGTCAAAGACATCACCTTGCGTCAGGGCAGCCGCAACAGCTACCCGATCTACGACACCAAGGGCCAGAAAATCACTGGCTGGCGCGAACGCGCCGAACTGCGCCTGGAAAGCTCCGACTTCGCCGCCCTGTCGAAACTGACCGGCGAACTGCTCACCGACCTGAAAATGGGCGGCATGGACTTCGCCATCGCCACACCAACCCGCAAGGCCAGCGAAGACGCCCTGCTCAAAGACGCCGTGACCGCCTTCAAGGCCCGTGCACAACTGGCCACCGACGCGCTGGGCGGCAAGGGTTACAAAATCGTCAACCTGAACCTGAACAGCAACGGTTATCCACAACCGTACATGCGTGGGCCGATGATGATGAAAGCGGCCAGCATGGATGCCGCGCCGGTTACGCCGGAAGTTGAAGCCGGCACCAGCCAGGTCAGCATGACGGCGGATGGGTCGATTGAAGTATTGATGCCTTGATTCGATAGCCAGTACAAAAAACGGCGACCACCAAAGTGATCGCCGTTTTTTTATGGTCCGGCAAAATCGACGCCCCCCGATCCTGTAGGAGCCGGCTTGCTGGCGAAAAATTCCGGATTTTGCGGCGCTGTTTCGGACGCCATCGTCGGAACGCCGCCCGCAGCAAGCCGGCTCCTACAAAAGCTCGGGTACATCCGCGAAATCGGGTCGGCTGACAGGCCGCCATCGCCAGCAAGCCGGCTCCTACAAAAGTTCGGGTACATCCGCGAAATCGGGTCGGCTGGAAGGCCGCCATCGCCGGCAAGCCGGCTCCTACAAAAGCAGGTCGACGCCCACCCGCTTCTCACCACTCATCAGGCCGAGCGTTAGCTCGCCTGCAGCTTTTGATTTTGATCTGCCCGCCCCTTCGGGAGGCCGAGTGGAGGTTCTGCGCAGTGGGCAGCCCGGCATGGATGCCGGGCTAGCCGCCCCCGGCCATGGATGGCCGATGGCGGCGGGCCCACGGAGCAGGACCGGAGCGAGGGAACACCGAGCTTTAGCGAGGGGCCGGACGCCGGGGCGAGACCTTTTGGTTCCTTTTGGGGCGTTTGCCAAAAGGGACTCGCCGTAAGGGCGAAACCATAGGCGGCCGTTACCGCAGGAATGGATATGTACGCCCAAAAGGAAATTGGTCGGCCATAAGGCCGCCATCGCCAGCAAGCCGGCTCCTACATTTTGAACGTGCACACAACAGGCAACCAGCCTGAATATACCGAGATAGAGGGGTCCCCCTCACAAACGGATATTTCCGCCCACCCCGTCTACGACGCTACCCTGAGGAAAACACAGCGACCCAAACCCCCGGGGACTCCATGGAAAGAACCACCGTCAAACCACTCCTGCTCGCCCTAGCCCTCGCAACAACCGCCCCATTCGCACAAGCCGCCACCACCCTGGTCTACTGCTCCGAAGCCAGCCCCGCCGGCTTCGACCCCAGCCAATACACCAGCGGCACCGACTTCGACGCCTCCGCCGAAACCGTCTTCAACCGCCTCACCCAATTCAAACGCGGCGGCACCGAAGTCGAACCCGGCCTGGCGACAAACTGGGACGTATCAAAAGACGGCCTCACCTACACCTTCCACCTGCGCGACGGCGTGAAATTCCACACCACCGACTATTTCACCCCGACCCGCGACTTCAACGCCGACGACGTGCTGTTCACCTTCCAGCGCCTGCTCGACCCGGAGAACGCGTTCCGCAAAGCCTATCCCGCCGAGTCCCCGTACTTCACCGATATGGACCTGAACAAAACGATCAAGAGCGTCGACAAAATCGACGAGCACACCGTGCGCTTCAGCCTGAACAACATCGACGCCGCCTTCATCCAGAACCTGGCGATGAGTTTCGCTTCGGTGCAATCCGCCGAGTACGGCGCGCAATTGTTAAAGGAAGGCAAAGCGGCCGACATCAACCAGAAACCCGTCGGCACCGGCCCGTTCGTGTTCAAGCGCTATCAAAAGGACTCGCAGATCCGCTACGTCGCCAACAAGGCGTACTGGAAACCCGAGGATGTGAAAATCGACAACCTGGTGTTCTCGATCACCCCGGACGCCGCCGTGCGCTTGCAGAAACTCAAGACCGGCGAGTGCCAGGTCAGCGGTTACCCGCGCCCGGCCGACATCGAGCTGATGGAGAAAGACCCGAACCTGCGCGTGCTCAAGCAGGCCGGGTTCAACCTCGGCTTCCTGGCCTACAACGTGACGCATCCGCCACTGGACCAGCTCAAGGTACGCCAGGCCCTGGACATGGCGATCGACAAACCGGCGATCATCAAGGCTGTCTACCAGAGTGCCGGGCAACTGGCGCAAAACGCCTTGCCTCCCGCGCAATGGTCGTATGACCCGAGCATCAAGGATGCCCCCCACGACCCGACAAAAGCCCGGGCGCTACTGAAAGAAGCAGGGGTTGCACCCGGTACCACCATTAATTTGTGGGCCATGACCGTGCAGCGTGCCTCCAACCCCAATGCGCGGATGTCGGCGCAGATGATCCAGCAGGATTGGGAGAAGGTCGGCATCAAGGCCAACATCGTCAGCTATGAATGGGGCGAGTACATCAAGCGCGCCAAGAACGGCGAACACGACGCGATGATCTACGGCTGGACCGGCGACAACGGCGACCCCGACAACTGGCTCGGCGTGCTCTACAGCTGCGCGGCAGTGAAGGGCAGCAACTACGCCAAGTGGTGCGACCCGGCCTACGACAAACTCGTCCAGCAAGCCAAGGTGTCCACGGACAAACAGCAGCGGGTGAAACTGTATCAACAGGCCCAACAAATCCTTAAGCAACAGGTCCCTATCACGCCGATCGCCAACTCGACGGTGTTCCAGCCGCTGCGCAAGGAAGTCACCGACTTCAAGATCAGCCCGTTCGGCCTCACACCCTTCTATGGTGTGGGTATAAATAAGTAACACCGCGCGCCAACCGGGTGCGCCCAGCGCCCCGGTTGCCCTTCGTCAGTGCGTGGTTTGCACCGAAAAAAATACACGCAAACGGTCAAATGCGCGTCAATTTATACATATGCGACATTAAGGTACGTTCGTGCCACTGTTTAAGGCTTGTGGCCATTCAACATCTTGCATTGGGTATGGCCCCTGCATAAGTATCCGCAGGCACGACTCACGAGGTCGTCCTCAAATTCAAAAATGACAACAAATCATGAGGCCACCATGCTTAAACACGCGGTCATTCCGTTTTTAGTCGGCGCCAGCTTGTTAGCTGCCGCACCTTTCGCCCAAGCGGCGACTAACCTGGTGTTCTGCTCCGAAGGGAGCCCGGCCGGTTTTGATCCTGGTCAGTACACCACCGGAACCGACTTCGACGCCTCTGCCGAAACCATGTTCAACCGTCTGACTCAGTTCGAGCGCGGCGGCACCGCCGTTATTCCTGGTCTGGCGACCAAGTGGGACATCTCCGATGATGGCCTGACTTACACCTTCCACCTGCGTGAAGGCGTCAAGTTCCACACTACCCCGTACTTCAAGCCGACTCGCGAGTTCAACGCCGACGACGTGCTGTTCACCTTTAATCGCATGATTAACAAGGATGATCCGTTCCGTAAGGCGTACCCGACCGAATTCCCGTACTTCACCGACATGGGGATGGACACCAACATCACCAAGATCGATAAAGTCGACGACCACACCGTCAAGTTCACCCTCAAAGAAGTAGATGCCGCGTTCATCCAGAACATGGCCATGAGCTTCGCCTCGGTGCAGTCCGCCGAGTACGCAGCCCAGCTGCTCAAGGAAGGCAAAGCCGCCGACATCAACCAGAAGCCGGTCGGCACTGGTCCGTTCGTGTTCAAGAGCTACCAGAAAGACTCCAACATCCGCTACACCGGGAACAAGGACTACTGGAAGCCTGACGACGTCAAGATCGACAACCTGATCTTCGCCATCACCACCGACCCTTCGGTGCGTATCCAGAAGCTGAAAAAGGGCGAGTGCCAGATCACTCTGTTCCCGCGTCCGGCCGACCTGAAGGCGCTGAAAGAAGACAAAACCCTGAAGGTGCCTGACCAGGCTGGTTTCAACCTGGGTTACATCGCCTACAACGTGATGGACAAGATCAAGGGTGACGACAAGCCGAACCCGATGGCCCAACTGAAAGTGCGTCAGGCACTGGACATGGCCGTCAACAAACAACAGATCATCGACTCGGTTTACCAGGGTGCAGGTCAAAAGGCCGTCAACGCCATGCCGCCGACCCAGTGGTCTTACGACACCACCATCGTGGATGCTCCGTACAACCCTGAGAAAGCCAAGGAGCTGCTCAAGGAAGCCGGTGTGAAGGAAGGCACCGAAATCGTTCTATGGGCAATGCCGGTGCAGCGTCCGTACAACCCGAACGCCAAGCTGATGGCAGAAATGCTGCAGTCCGACTGGGCGAAGATCGGTATCAAGGCCAAAATCCAGAGCTACGAATGGGGCGAGTACATCAAGCGCTCCAAAGGCGGCGAAAACGGCGCGATGCTGATTGGCTGGAGCGGCGACAACGGTGACCCGGACAACTGGCTGAACGTGCTGTTCGGCTGCGACTCGCTGCAAGGCAACAACTTCTCCAAGTGGTGCGACAAGAAGTTCGACGGCATCGTCAAAGAAGCCAAGCGCACGACCGACCAGGGCAAGCGCACCGAACTGTACAAGCAGGCGCAACACGTCCTCAAAGACGCTGTTCCGATGACACCTATCGCTCACTCGACGGTGTTCCAACCCATGCGCAACGAAGTGCAGGATTTCAAGATCAGCCCATTCGGCTTGAACTCCTTCTACGGCGTTAGCGTCAGCAAATAAGATTTGGCAACGGCGACGTTTTTGACGTCGCCGTTGCTTTTTCTACCGAGAAAGCAGGGAACAACCTACATCCTATTCCGCTGAGCATTACAGCTGCGGCGTCGGACGCGTTGCCCTTTCCTACGAGTCTTTAGGACTCTACGCATTTACTGCCAGACTCGCGGCTCTTACCGTCGGGTTCTGACCAGTGCACGCGTGGGCTCTCGGTTATTGCTGCACGTCATGGCTTGAGATCAATGACGCCTCCACGTCCCCGGACGGGACAGCGGCGCATTGAAAACACTTAGCGAAAGAGAAAAGGGAGCGTCATGCGCCATACCTTGGTTTTATCCGCATTGCTGGGCACCGGCCTGCTGGCCGCCACTTCCATCAGCCAGGCCGCCAACAACAGCCTGGTGTTCTGCTCCGAAGGCAGCCCGGCTGGCTTCGACACCGCGCAGTACACGACCGCGACCGATAACGACGCCGCCGAGCCGTTGTACAACCGATTGGCAGAATTCGAAAAAGGCGCCACCAACGTCGTACCAGGCCTGGCAAAGAGCTGGGATATTTCCGAAGACGGCCTCAAGTACACCTTTCACCTGCGCGAAGGGGTGAAATTTCATACGACCAAGTACTTCACGCCGAGCCGTGATTTCAACGCCGATGACGTGCTGTTCACCTTCAATCGCATGCTCGATCCGCAGCAACCTTTCCGTAAGGCTTATCCAACCGAGTTCCCGTATTTCAACGGGATGAGCCTGAACAAGAACATCGCCAAGGTCGAAAAGACCGGGCCGCTGACCGTGGTCATGACGCTCAACAGCGTGGACGCCGCGTTCATCCAGAACATCGCCATGAGCTTCGCTGCCATCCTGTCCGCCGAATACGCCGACAAGCTGCTGGCCGAAGGCAAGCCGAGCGACATCAACCAGAAGCCGATCGGCACCGGGCCGTTCGTGTTCAAGAGCTACCAGAAAGACTCCAACATCCGTTACAGCGGCAACAAGCAGTACTGGGACCCGAGCCGGGTCAAGCTCGACAACCTGATTTTCGCCATCAACACCGATGCGTCGGTGCGGGTGCAGAAACTCAAGGCCAACGAGTGCCAGATCACCCTGCACCCACGTCCCGCCGATGTCGAAGCGCTGAAGAACGACGCGAATCTCAAGCTCATCGAAAAGCCTGGCTTCAACCTCGGCTACATCGCCTACAACGTGCGCCACAAACCATTCGACCAGCTCGAAGTGCGTCAGGCGCTGGACATGGCGGTGAACAAGCAAAGCATTCTCAACGCCGTTTACCAAGGTGCCGGTCAACTGGCGCAAAACGCCATGCCGCCGACCCAATGGTCCTACGACGAGACCATTAAAGACGCCGCCTACAACCCGGAAAAAGCCAAGGAACTGCTCAAGGCTGCCGGCGTGAAAGAAGGCACCGAAATTACCCTGTGGGCGATGCCGGTTCAGCGTCCCTACAACCCCAACGCCAAGTTGATGGCCGAGATGCTCCAGGCTGACTGGGCGAAGATCGGTCTCAAAGTGAAGATCGTCAGCTACGAATGGGGCGAGTACATCAAGCGCACCAAGAATGGCGAGCACGACGTCAGCCTGATTGGCTGGACCGGTGACAATGGGGACCCGGACAACTGGCTCGGCACGCTTTACAGCTGCGACGCCATTGGCGGCAACAACTACTCCCAATGGTGTGATCCGGCTTACGACAAGCTGATCAAGCAGGCCAAGGTCGTCACAGACCGTGACCAGCGCACCGTGCTTTACAAACAGGCTCAGCAGTTGCTCAAGCAGCAAGTGCCGATCACGCCTGTCGCTCACTCGACGGTCAACCAGCCGTTAAGCGCCAAAGTCGAAGGATTCAAGGTGAGTCCTTTCGGCCGCAACGTGTTCTCGGGCGTCAGTATCGACAAATAACCGATTAGCCAAAAAACGCTGGGGGCGGATTCCGCCCTCACGCAAGCGTATTGCCGTTATTTGCCGATCAGGCCGACAGCAAACGTTTGCGAAGCCTTGTATGAGTTCCAAAACCAATAGCCGGATCACAAAAAAAGACCGGTATAAAAAAAGAAAGAAAGGAGCTTCACCCATGAAACTGAGCAGCACCGCGTTATTGGCCCTGGCCATCAGCAGCGTTACCGCCACGGCCTACGCTGAGTCCCAGAGCCAGGCTTTCACACCGGTCACCGTCAAGGAAAAGAGCGCCCAAAGCGAAGCCACCGGCTTTGTCGAAGGGCAATCGGTCACCGGCTCCACGCGTAACTGGTATGCGAATGAGTCGTTCAAGCGGGGCGCGACGCTCAACTATCGTAAAAATGGTGAGACTCACACGACTGACCGCCGCATCAACTGGGTGCAAGGCACGATCATCAAGTACAACTCGGGCTTCACCGAAGGCACCGTAGGCTTCAGCACCGAAATCGCGGCCTACAACGCAATCGCCCTGGACCGTGATCGTAAAGACCTCGCGTCCGGCAACGGCGGTGCGCCTGAGCCAGGTCGCTCCGGCCGTGGTAACAACCGTACGCTGACTGAAAATGGCGGTGACGCTGTTGATCAGTGGAGCAAACTGGGCCTGGCCAACGTCAAGGCACGCGTCTCCAACACCACACTGACGGCTGGTCGCCAGAATTTCAGCAGCCCGCAAGTGGATGTCATCGGTAACCGTCCCCTGCCTTCGAGCTTCGAAGGTGTGACCCTGCACAGCGAAGAGCTGGAAAACCTCTCCTTCGACCTCGGCACCTTCGACCGTAACTCGCCGCGTACCGAACAGAGCCAGCGCAAGTTCCGTTCCGAATACGGCGACGGCACAGCCGAAGCGGATCACGTCAACACCGCCGGTATCACCTACCAGCCGTTCGCCAGCCTGACCACCAGCCTGTGGGGCACCCAGGCGGAAGACCTGTGGAACCAGTACTACTTCGGCGCCAGCCATGTGTTGGGCGACAGCTCGATCCTGAGCCTGACCACCGGCCTGAACTACTACAAAACCGTCGACGAAGGTAAAGCCAAGCTCGGCCAGATCGACAACGACACCTACTCCCTGTCGTTCGGCCTGACCCACCAGGCTCACAGCCTGACCTTCTCGTACCAGGAAGTGAACGGTAACGAGTACTTCGACTACCTGCACGAAACCAACGGCATCTACCTGGCCAACTCCCTGTTGTCGGACTTCAACGGCCCGAACGAGAAATCCTTCCAGGTCGCCTACGGCCTGAACATGGCTGAATACGGCGTTCCAGGCCTGAAGTTCAACATCTACCAGGCGCGCGGCTGGGGCATCGACGGTACTCACTACAACAGCACCGGCTACGGCGACGTGAAAGGAATGGACGGCGAGCACCATTACGAATACGGCATCGGTGCTTCGTACGCCGTGCAGAGTGGCCCGCTCAAGGCGACCGCGATCCGCGCGACCTACACCGCTCACCGCGCCAGCGAAAACCAGGCGGATGGCAGCCTCAACGAGTTCCGTCTCGTGACCACCATCCCGTTCAACGTTCTGTAATGCACCCGCCGAACGGCTGATTCAGTGACGAATCTACCGTTCGGCTTTTGTCCTTAACTGATTGCAGAGGGCTCTTGATGAAAATGCTTCCCCTACGTGCGGCCATCGCTGCCGCGTTGCTGAGTGTTGCCGTTGGCGTCTCGGCCAAACCCTTGGTGGTTTGCACCGAAGCCAGTCCGGAAGGCTTCGACATGGTTCAATACACGACTGCAGTCACAGCCGATGCGGTGGCCGAAACCATCTTCAACCGCCTGGCGGACTTCAAGCCCGGTACCACCGAAGTGATTCCGGCACTGGCCGAGTCCTGGGACATCAGCGAAGACGGCCTGACCTACACGTTCCACCTGCGCAAAGGCGTCAAGTTTCACACCACCGAATACTTCAAGCCGACCCGCGACATGAACGCCGACGACGTGGTCTGGAGCTTCCAGCGTCAACTGGACCCGAATCACCCGTGGCACAAACTGTCGAGCGTGGGCTTCCCGTACTTTGAAAGCATGGGCTTCAAGGAACTGCTGAAAAGCGTCGAGAAAGTTGACGACAACACGGTCAAATTCACCCTGACCCGTCGCGAAGCGCCGTTCCTGGCCGACATCGCCATGGCCTTCTCCTCGATTTACCCTGCCGAGTACGCCGACCAGTTGCTCAAGACGAACAAGACCGGCGACCTCAACAACAAACCGGTCGGCACCGGCCCGTTCGTTTTCCAGCGTTACGCCAAGGACGCTCAGGTTCGCTTCAAGGCCAACCCGGACTACTTCCGTGGCAAGCCGCCGGCTGACTCGTTGATCCTGGCCATCGCCACCGACAACAACGTGCGCCTGCAAAAGCTCAAGGCCAACGAGTGCCAGGTTGCGCTGTATCCGAAGCCGGATGACATCCCGAGCATCAAGAAAGACGCCAAACTGAGCGTCGATGAACTGAACGCGATGACCGTTTCGTACATCGCCATGAACACCACGCACAAGTACATGAGCGACGTGCGGGTGCGCAAAGCCATCGACATCGCCTTCGATAAAGAGGCTTATGTCAACGCGCTGTTTGGTAAAGGCAATGCGACAGTGGCGGTCAACCCGTTCCCGGACACGCTGCTGGGCTACAACCACAGCCTGAAAAACCCGGCCCGTGATCTGGACAGGGCCCGCGCCCTGCTCAAGGAAGCCGGCGTACCGGAAGGCACCACCTTCACCTTGTTCACCCGCAACGGTGGCGGCCCGACCAACCCGAACCCGATGCTCGGCGCGCAGATGATGCAGGCTGACCTGGCCAAGGTCGGGATCAAGATCGACATCCGCGTGATGGAATGGGGCGAAATGCTCAAACGCGCGAAAAACGGCGAGCACGACATGGTTTCCGCCGGATGGGCGGGTGATAACGGCGACCCGGATAACTTCCTGACGCCTATGCTCAGTTGCGAAGCCGCGAAGAACGGCGAAAACTATGCACGCTGGTGCAATGACAAGTTCCAGGCGCTGATCGACCAGGCTCGCGAAAAAACCGATCCGGCCGAGCGGGCAGCGCTGTACGAGCAGGCCCAGGTTATTTTTAACCAGGACCAGCCATGGATCAGCATGGCGCACACTAGAATGTTCACCGCTATGCGCAACAACGTAGAGGGCTATCACATTAGCCCCCTCACCACTAATAACTTCGCCACCACCCAGGTGAAGTAGATAAGAAAACTCCCGGTGTCCCTGACTCCAGGGACACCAGGCACGCCTAACCGGCTGATGAGGTACACCAGAAGATGTTTAGTTTTATTGCCCGCCGATTGGGGTTATTGATCCCCACGTTCTTCGGCATCACCTTGCTGACTTTCGCGTTGATTCGCATGATTCCAGGCGACCCCGTGGAAGTAATGATGGGCGAACGACGAGTCGACCCCGAAATGCATGCTCAGGCAATGGAACGCCTAGGTCTGAACAAACCGCTGTATGCCCAATACCTGGATTACATCGGCAAACTGGCTCACGGCGATCTCGGCGAATCCCTGCGTACCCGTGAAAGCGTGTGGAGCGAGTTCAGCTCTCTATTCCCCGCGACCCTGGAACTGTCCATGGCCGCCCTGTTGTTCGCCGGCATCCTGGGCCTTCTGGCCGGGGTGATCGCGGCACTCAAGCGAGGATCCCTGTTCGACCATGGGGTGATGGGCATCTCCCTGGCGGGATATTCGATGCCGATCTTCTGGTGGGGCCTGATCCTGATCATGTTCTTCTCGGTGTCCCTGGGCTGGACCCCGGTGTCCGGGCGGATCGACCTGCTCTATGACATCGAGCCGCGCACCGGCTTCATGCTCATCGACACGCTGCTGGCCGATGACGTCGGTGCGTTCCTCGATGCCCTGCATCACCTGATCCTGCCGGCCATCGTGCTCGGCACCATCCCGCTGGCGGTGATTGCGCGGATGACCCGTTCTTCGATGCTCGAAGTGCTGCGCGAAGACTACATCCGGACCGCCAAGGCCAAAGGCCTGTCGCCGTCGCGCGTAGTGTTCGTACACGGCCTGCGCAACGCGCTGATTCCGGTACTGACAGTAGTCGGCCTGCAAGTCGGCACATTGCTGGCCGGTGCGGTCCTGACCGAAACCATTTTCTCGTGGCCCGGCATCGGCAAATGGCTGATCGAAGCCATTGGCGCACGGGATTATCCCGTGGTGCAAAACGGCATCCTGTTAATCGCCTGCCTGGTGATTCTGGTGAACTTCATCGTGGACATCCTCTACGGCTTCGCCAACCCACGCATCCGTCACCAGCGCTGAGATCATGACCATGACCACTCCAGCTTCAACTGCAAATCAAGCGGTAACAGTCGATCAAAGCCTGCTGTACCCGTCCCCGTACAAAGAATTCTGGCAAGCGTTCTCCAAGAACAAAGGCGCCGTCGCCGGCCTGATGTTCATGTTGCTGGTGATCTTCTGCGCGATCTTCGCGCCGTGGGTCTCGCCACATAACCCAAGCGAGCAATACCGTGACTTCCTGCTGACCCCGCCGTCCTGGCTGGAAGGCGGGCAAATCCAGTTCCTGCTCGGCACCGATGAACTGGGCCGCGACCTGCTGTCGCGCCTGATCAACGGTTCGCGCCTGTCCCTGCTGATCGGCTTGTCGTCGGTGGTGATGTCGCTGATCCCGGGCATCCTGCTCGGTCTGTTCGCCGGCTTCTTCCCGCGCATCCTTGGCCCGACCATCATGCGTCTGATGGACATCATGCTGGCCCTGCCCTCGCTGTTGCTGGCCGTGGCGATTGTCGCCATCCTCGGCCCTGGCCTGATCAACACCATCATTGCCATCGCCGTCGTTTCGTTGCCGTCCTATGTTCGTCTGACCCGCGCTGCGGTGATGGGCGAGCTGAACCGCGACTACGTGACCGCCGCGCGCCTGGCCGGTGCCGGTCTGCCACGCCTGATGTTCGTCACCGTGCTGCCCAACTGCATGGCGCCGCTGATCGTTCAGGCCACCCTGAGTTTCTCCTCGGCGATTCTCGATGCCGCAGCCCTTGGCTTCCTGGGCCTTGGCGTACAACCGCCAACCCCTGAGTGGGGCACCATGCTGGCTTCGGCTCGCGACTACATCGAACGCGCCTGGTGGGTAGTAAGCCTGCCTGGTTTGACCATTTTGCTCAGCGTGCTGGCAATCAACTTGATGGGCGACGGCCTGCGCGATGCGCTGGACCCGAAACTCAAGAACGCCGCCTGAGGAGATTCAAATGTCACTGTTAGAAATCAAGAATCTCAACGTTCGCTTCGGCGACAAGAACGCCGTTCCGGTGGTCGACGGGCTCGACATTTCCGTGGACAAAGGCGAAGTGCTGGCCATCGTTGGCGAGTCGGGTTCGGGTAAATCCGTGACCATGATGGCGCTGATGGGCCTGATCGAGCATCCGGGGATCGTCACCGCCGACGCCCTGAATTTCGACGGCAAGAACATGCTCAAGCTCAGCAACCGTCAGCGTCGGCAAATCGTCGGCAAAGACCTGGCCATGGTCTTCCAGGACCCGATGACCGCGCTGAACCCGAGCTACACCGTCGGTTTCCAGATCGAAGAAGTGCTGCGCCTGCACCTGAAAATGTCCGGCAAGCAAGCGCGCAAACGCGCCATCGAACTGTTGGAAAAAGTGGAAATCCCGGGCGCCGCCAGCCGTATGGACGCCTACCCGCATCAACTGTCGGGCGGCATGAGCCAACGTGTTGCGATCGCCATGGCGATTGCCGGCGAGCCCAAACTGCTGATCGCCGACGAACCGACCACCGCTTTGGACGTGACGATTCAGGCGCAGATCATGGACCTGCTCCTGGCGTTGCAGAAAGAGCAGAACATGGGCCTGGTGCTGATCACTCACGACCTCGCGGTCGTTGCCGAAACTGCCCAGCGTGTGTGCGTGATGTACGCCGGCCAGGCCGTAGAAGTCGGTCATGTGCCACAACTGTTCGACATTCCGGCGCACCCGTACAGCGAAGCGCTGCTCAAGGCGATTCCGGAACACAGCCTCGGCGCCTCACGCCTGTCGACATTGCCGGGCATCGTTCCCGGTCGTTACGACCGTCCGCAAGGCTGCCTGCTGTCGCCGCGCTGCCCGTATGTGCAGGACAGCTGCCGTGCGCAGCGTCCGACCCTTGACCCGAAAAGCAACAGCCTCGCCCGCTGCTTCTACCCGCTGAACCAGGAGGTGGCGTAATGGCCGTCGTACTTACCGCCCGCGACCTCACCCGTCACTACGAAGTGTCCCGCGGCCTGTTCAAGGGCCATGCGACCGTACGCGCCCTGAACGGTGTGTCGTTCGAACTGGAAGCCGGCAAGACCCTCGCTGTCGTGGGCGAATCCGGTTGCGGCAAATCCACCCTGGCCCGCGCCCTGACGCTGATCGAAGAGCCGTCTTCCGGCTCCTTGAAAATCGCCGGGCAGGAAGTCGCCGGGGCTGACAAGGCTCAACGCAAACAACTGCGCAAAGACGTGCAGATGGTGTTCCAGAGCCCGTACGCATCGTTGAACCCTCGGCAGAAAGTCGGTGATCAACTCGCCGAGCCGCTGCTGATCAACACCAGCCTCAGCGCAGCCGAGCGTCGCGAAAAAGTGCAGGCGATGATGAAGCAGGTGGGTCTGCGCCCTGAGCATTACCAGCGCTATCCGCACATGTTCTCCGGCGGTCAGCGCCAGCGGATCGCCCTCGCCCGCGCCATGATGCTGCAACCGAAAGTGCTGGTGGCGGACGAACCGACCTCGGCGCTGGACGTGTCGATCCAGGCGCAGGTGCTGAACCTGTTCATGGACCTGCAGCAAGAGTTCAACACCGCCTACGTGTTCATCTCGCACAACCTGGCCGTGGTGCAACACGTTGCCGATGACGTGATGGTGATGTACCTCGGTCGCCCGGTGGAAATGGGTCCGAAGAACGACATCTACGAGCGTCCGCTGCACCCGTACACCCAGGCGTTGCTGTCGGCCACACCGACCATTCACCCGGACCCGAACAAGCCGAAGATCAAGATCGTCGGCGAGTTGCCCAACCCGTTGAACCCGCCGTCGGGCTGCGCTTTCCACAAGCGTTGCCCGTACGCGACCGACCGTTGCAAAACCGAAGAGCCAGCCCTGCGCCCTCTCGATAACCGCCAGGTGGCTTGCCACTACGCCGAGCAATTCCTCGACGGCGCGGCATAACAGCGGGCTGAAAAAACCTGTAGGAGCGAGCCTGCCCGCGATGGAGTGTCAGCCAACACGGCTGTTACTGATACTCCATCGCGAGCAGGCTCGCTCCTACAAGGGATAGGTGTTCTGTTCAAAAACCTCTTCTGCTTCGATTGCGCGTCAATCGGGTCGAAGGGGTTTTATTTTGCCTGCTACTCAGGCCCCTTCTTCCTCATCACTGTCCGGCTCGTCAGTGGTCGTATCATCATCGTCCGCGCTGCCGCCCTGCCCCTGATCACCGGGCTCTGATTCGGACTTGGCGATCATCATGCCGGTGTGCGTCACTTGCCCACTCGATGCCTGGCTTTCGTGATCCTCACACTCGGCCCAGACCGCCGAACTGCCGAGGGCCAGCATCAGCAAAACCTTCAACAGCAGCATAACGCGTAGCAACCTGTTCATAGTCGATTCCATCCTTTTGCAGGTGAAACATCTGTACCTGTCTGGCGCTCTTTGAAATCTAGTTCCGATCAGCCGGGTTCTCCAGATAGGACGCTAACGAAGAGACGGAATGCGATGGCTTTAGAGATTGGTTGTGAATATGGCCTATAACCAAACCCGCTAACACGATGCTTTTCTGTAGGAGCTAGCTTGCTGGCGATGGTCGTTAACGATAACGCGCGCTGTCAGGATTAACGCGGCGTTCTCTGGTCCATCGCCAGCAAGCCGGCTCCTACAGGGGGGATTTGTGTCGGGCATTAAAAAACCCCGGTGCTTTCGCTACCGGGGCTTCTGGTTTTGCAGCTCAGCGCTTAGTGGTGCTCACGCGTCGCACGGAATTTCACGTCCGGCCAGCGCTCTTCCATCAGCGCCAGGTTGACGCGGGTCGGGGCCAGGTAGGTCAGGTGACCACCGCCGTCGACCGCGAGGTTTTCCACGGCCTTGACCCGGAACTCCTCGAACTTCTTCTTATCGTCGCAATCGATCCAGCGCGCGGAGTACACGGTGATCGGCTCGTAGGAGCACTCGACCTTGTATTCCTCTTTCAGGCGGCTGGCGACCACATCGAACTGCAGCACACCGACAGCGCCGAGGATGATGTCGTTGCTGCGCTCGGGGAAGAACACCTGGGTCGCGCCCTCTTCCGCCAATTGCTGCAAGCCCTGACGCAGCTGCTTGGATTTCAGCGGATCGCGCAGGCGCACGCGACGGAACAGTTCCGGGGCGAAGTGCGGGATGCCGGTGAAGCCCAGGACTTCGCCTTCGGTGAAGGTGTCGCCGATCTGGATCGTGCCGTGGTTGTGCAGACCGATGATGTCGCCGGCGAACGCTTCTTCCAGTTGCTCACGCTCGGAGGAGAAGAACGTCAGGGCGTCGCCGATGCGCACGTCCTTGCCGGTGCGCACGTGGCGCATCTTCATGCCCTTCTCGTACTTGCCGGAGCAGATACGCATGAAGGCGATACGGTCGCGGTGTTTCGGGTCCATGTTCGCCTGGATCTTGAACACGAAGCCGCTGAATTTCTCTTCGACCGGCTCCACAGTGCGCTCGTTGGCAACCCGGGCCAGTGGTTTCGGCGCCCAGTTGACCACGGCGTCGAGCACGTGATCGACACCGAAGTTGCCCAGTGCGGTACCGAAGAACACCGGGGTCAGTTGGCCGTCGAGGAACTCCTGCTGGTTGAATTCGTGGCAGGCGCCTTGCACCAGTTCCAGTTGGTCAACGAAGCGATCGTACTCGTCGCCCAAGTGCGCGCGGGCTTCATCGGAGTCGAGTTTCTCGATGATTTTCACATCGGTGCGCTCGTGGCCGTGACCGGCGGTGTACACGATGATGTAGTCGTCGGCGAGGTGATAAACGCCTTTGAAATCGCGGTAGCAACCGATCGGCCAGGTGATCGGCGCGGCCTTGATCTTCAGGACCGCTTCGATTTCGTCGAGCAGTTCGATCGGGTCGCGGATGTCACGGTCGAGTTTGTTGATGAAGCTGACAATCGGCGTGTCACGCAGACGGCAGACGTCCATCAACGCGATGGTCCGTGGCTCTACACCCTTACCGCCATCGAGGACCATCAATGCCGAGTCCACCGCCGTCAGGGTGCGGTAGGTATCTTCGGAGAAGTCTTCGTGGCCCGGGGTGTCGAGCAGGTTGATCATGTGATCGCGATACGGGAACTGCATGACCGACGTGGTAATCGAGATACCCCGCTGCTTTTCCATTTCCATCCAGTCGGAGGTGGCATGGCGGTCGGACTTGCGAGACTTCACCGTGCCGGCAACCGCAATCGCCTTGCCCATCAGCAAGAGCTTCTCGGTGATGGTGGTTTTACCGGCATCGGGGTGGGAAATAATGGCGAAAGTGCGGCGTTTCGCGACTTCGGCGGCCTGTTTGGTCATGGGAAATCGCCTGGCGGTGATTCAAAAAAGGGCGGCGAGTATAGCGCAAACCGACCGCCACGGACCACCGCCCGCCCGGACGCGCGGACTTTTGTAGGACCCGGCTTGCCGGCGATTGGGGCCGTACGCCTTGCGGTGATCTCTCGGCCCTCATCGCCGGCAAGCCGGCTCCTACAGGGTTGCGTTATGGCATCGAACGGGGGCGTGTTCGGTCATCAAGGGTGGCTATCTGCTGCTAATTATGGAACCTTTTAAAAGGTGGAGGCGTCCACTCCCCTGTTACGGCACTCGTCCCAGGGGCTGAAAAATCAGCAAGTTAGCCTGACGAGGCTGCGCTTATGGCTCGATTCATGTCCCTTCGCGGGCATAGAACGCGCTGCTTCTCGCGAACGCTTACTTCGGCAGCCAGGACTGGCATTGCCACACGAAGCTGCGTTCGCCGACAAAGAAAAAAGGAGTCCGCCTGTGGCTATTCGCTATGGCAAAGGGCTGACAGGAGGTGCGGTTGTCGTCGCCCTTCTGGCCCTGCTGGTCCACTGGATTGGCATCAACACGATCGAACAGTACCGCGACGATTTGTTGTTTTACCTGCAAGCTCATCTGATTCTCGTCCTCGCCTCCATGCTGGCCGCCCTTGTTGTGGGCATACCCGCCGGTATCTTCCTCAGCCGTCCGACCATGGTGGGACGCGCCGAACGCTTCATGCAGATCTTCAACATCGGCAACACCGTGCCGCCACTTGCCGTACTGGCCATTGCCCTGGGGATTCTGGGCATTGGCAGCGGCCCCGCGATCTTCGCCCTGTTCCTCGCCTCGCTGTTGCCGATCGTGCGCAACACCTATGAAGGCCTGAAAAATGTTCAGGGCTCCCTCAAGGAAGCGGCCGTCGGCATCGGCATGACGCCGACTCAAGTGCTGTGGCGGGTTGAACTGCCGAACGCCGTGCCGATCATCATCGGCGGTGTGCGTGTAGCCCTGGCGATCAACGTCGGTACCGCACCGCTGGCGTTCCTGATTGGCGCCAACAGCCTGGGCAGCCTGATTTTCCCCGGCATCGCCCTGAACAATCAGCCGCAACTGCTGCTCGGCGCGGCCTGCACCGCCCTGCTGGCCTTGCTGCTCGACGGCCTGGTGACACTCGCCAGCCGCCTCTGGCTCGAACGCGGCTTGCGCCCGTCTTAAGCCTCGGCAAAGGAATAATCATGAAGACATCAAGCTTTTTACTAGGCTGCGTTCTGCTGTTCTCGGGAATCGCCCAAGCCGCTGAAAAACCGGTGATCCGCATCGGCGCCCGGGTGTTCACCGAACAAACCCTGCTCGCGGAAATCACCTCCCAGTACCTGCGCGCCAAGGGTTATGACACCCAGGTGACTGGCGGTCTGGGCAGCAACCTCGCTCGCAGCGCCCACGAAAGTGGCCAACTGGACCTGATGTGGGAATACACCGGCGTCTCACTGGTGGCCTACAACCATGTCACCGAAAAACTCGACAGCGCTCAGTCCTACGCCAAGGTGAAAGAACTCGACGCGAAAAAAGGCCTGGTCTGGCTGACCCCGTCGAAGTTCAGCAACACCTACGCCCTGGCCCTGCCGGAAAAAACCGCGAAGGCCTACCCGCAGATCAACACCATCAGCGAGCTGAACACGGTGATGCAGGCTGAGGCGAAGACTAATCACCTGGTCGCGCTGGACACCGAGTTCGCCAACCGCTCCGATGGTCTGGACGGCATGGTCGACCTCTACAGCATGAACCTGACGCGCAAAAACATCCGCCAGATGGATGCAGGCCTGGTCTACACCGCCCTGCGCAATGGCCAGGTGTTCGCCGGTCTGGTCTACACCACCGACGGTCGCTTGAACGCCTTCAAGTTGAAACTGCTTGAAGACGACAAGCACTACTTCCCGGACTACACCGCCGCGCCGGTGGTGCGTCAGGTTTACCTCGATGCCCACCCGAAACTGGCGCAAGAGATCAAGCCGCTGGCCGAGCTGTTCGATGACGAAACCATGCGCCAGCTCAACGCGCGGGTCGATGTCGATCACGAAAGCCCTTCATCCGTTGCCGCCGACTTCCTGCGCCAGCACCCCATCAACTAAGGAGGAAAAGCCATGGAATTTCTCAACGCCTTTTCCCATCTCGACTGGCCGCAGGTGCTGCATCTGACCTGGCAGCACATCACCCTGGTCGGCATCGCCGTGACCCTGGCGATTCTGGCCGGCGTGCCGCTGGGCATTCTGATGACACGTTTCCCGACGCTCGCCGGCCCCTTGCAAGCCAGCGCCACGGTGCTGCTGACCGTGCCGTCGATTGCACTGTTCGGCCTGCTGCTGCCGTTCTACTCCAAATTCGGCCAGGGCCTGGGGCCGATGCCCGCGATCACGGCAGTGTTTCTGTACTCGTTGCTGCCGATCATGCGTAACACCTACCTCGCCCTGACCGGCGTCGAACCGGGCATTCGCGAAGCCGCACGCGGCATCGGCATGACCTTCGGCCAGCGCCTGCGCATGGTCGAACTGCCGATTGCCGTGCCGGTGATCCTCGCTGGCGTGCGCACCGCCGTGGTCATGAACATCGGTGTCATGACCATCGCCGCGACCATCGGCGCCGGTGGCCTCGGTGTCCTCATTCTCGCTTCCATCAGCCGCAGCGACATGTCGATGCTGATCGTCGGCGCCGTGCTGGTCAGCCTGCTGGCCATCTTCGCCGACCTGCTTCTGCAATGGCTGCAACGCACGCTGACTCCAAAAGGACTGCTCAAATGATCGAACTTCAAAACCTCAGCAAGACTTTCCAAAGCAACGGCAAAGATGTGAAAGCCGTGGACTCGGTCAGCCTGACCGTCAATGAAGGCGAAATCTGTGTGTTCCTCGGGCCATCGGGCTGCGGCAAAAGCACCACGCTGAAGATGATCAACCGCCTGATCAAGCCGACCTCGGGCAAGATCCTGATCAACGGCGAAGACACCACCGACCTCGACGAAGTGACCCTGCGTCGCAACATCGGTTACGTGATCCAGCAGATCGGCCTGTTTCCGAACATGACCATCGAGGAAAACATCACCATCGTTCCGCGCCTGCTGGGCTGGGACAAACAGAAGTGCCACGACCGCGCCCGCGAGTTGATGAGCATGATCAAGCTTGAACCCAAGCAATATTTGAATCGTTATCCGCGAGAATTGTCCGGTGGTCAGCAGCAACGGATCGGCGTGATTCGCGCACTGGCGGCGGATGCACCGTTGCTGTTGATGGATGAACCGTTCGGCGCGGTCGACCCGATCAACCGCGAGATGATCCAGAACGAGTTCTTCGAGATGCAGCGGGCGCTGAACAAGACCGTGATCATGGTCAGCCACGACATCGACGAAGCGATCAAGCTCGGCGACAAGATTGCAATCTTCCGCGCCGGCAAGCTGTTGCAGATCGATCACCCGGACACGCTGCTGGCGCACCCGGCGGACGACTTTGTCAGCAACTTCGTCGGCCAGGACAGCACGCTCAAGCGTCTGCTGCTGGTGAAGGCCGAAGACGCGGCGGACAACGCACCGTCCGTCAGCCCGGAAACGCCGGTGACTGAAGCGCTGGAGTTGATGGATGAACATGACCGTCGTTATGTCGTGGTCACGGACGGTGAGAACAAGGCGCTCGGTTATGTACGACGTCGCGACCTGCACCGTCAGACCGGGGCTTGCGCGCAGTACCTGCGTGAGTTCAATGCCACGGCAGCGTACGACGAGCATTTGCGCATCCTGTTGTCGCGGATGTACGAGTTCAACCGTTCGTGGTTGCCGGTGATGGATGCCGAGCGGGTGTTTTTGGGGGAAGTGACGCAGGAGTCGATTGCGGCCTATCTGAGCTCAGGACGCTCACGGGGCATGAAAACCAATATCGTGTCGCCGGCCGAGGCAGTCGCCTGACAGCCAGAATCGCTGGGTAAAAATGCAAAAACTGTGGGAGCGAGCCTGCTCGCGATAGCGCATGGTCAGCCAACGACGATGTTGAATTTGAAATTGCCATCGCGAGCAGGCTCGCTCCCACAAAAACCGCACAGCCTGTGACCGGAAAAAAATATCAACACCTGCCTCGGCAAGCGGCCTCTAAAAAGGTCCGCCGAAACAGTCAAAAAATCGCTCAGCCGACCTTTTCGCAGCTATCGTCGCCGATGTTGACGCCATCGCAGTTGTCTTTGAGTTGGCAGACATAAGCGTCGAACGTGCAGGTATTTTTAACACTTCAGATTTCCTCGGGAACATCGGCCTGTCATCTGTGTCGAGTACAAGGAGAGCTGGCGGCAACGTGCGTCAGACAAGTGCAAAAACGCGACATTTTTTGTTGATCTCAAGCCCCTCACGCCCTAAAGTTCGCGCCGAACGTCCATGCTGGAAACGATCCATCCGGCTCAAGTACTGACGACGAGACAGCAAGGCCAAGGGAAAGCACCGCTTCCCATGGCCTTTTTGCTTTCGGCGACATGCCTTGGGAAGTAGGCGAACCAAAGTGGGGATACGGAGGACGTTCAGGAGGGTGTGTCATCAATGAAATCACGAGTGCGCCGGAGCCTGCTTTTGCGCAGGGCAAGGCGCGAGGCCCGCGGTTTGGTTGTTCCAAATAAGGGACGAGCAACGCAGCCCTGCGCAAAAGCAGGCCCGGCCCTTCGGGTTGTGCCTGAGCGCGCGCCATGCTGCGTTGCAGGCCTTGCGAAGGGAATGACCATTAGCGGCGGCCTGCGCCTTGCCTGGCACGCGCTCAGGCGCAACGCACTCGCGATTTCATTGATGACACACCCTCGCACCCATTGATTAATCTAGTTTGCCAGTAGGAGTTCCCAGCATGTCGATCAACGTCGAAGACTATTTCGCGCGCGATACCTTTCAGAAAATGAAGGCTTTCGCCGACAAACAAGAAACCCCGTTCGTGGTTATCGACACCGCGATGATCAGCCAGGCCTATGACGACCTGCGCGCCGGTTTCGAATTCGCCAAGGTCTACTACGCCGTCAAGGCCAACCCGGCCGTCGAAATCATCGACCTGCTCAAAGAGAAAGGCTCGAACTTCGACATCGCCTCGATCTACGAGCTCGATAAAGTGATGAACCAGGGCGTCGGCCCGGATCGCATCAGCTACGGCAACACCATCAAGAAATCCAAGGACATCCGCTACTTCTACGAGAAGGGCGTGCGTCTGTATGCCACTGACTCCGAAGCCGACCTGCGCAACATCGCCAAGGCTGCACCGGGTTCGAAAGTCTACGTGCGCATCCTCACCGAAGGCTCGACCACTGCCGATTGGCCTTTGTCGCGCAAATTCGGCTGCCAGACCGACATGGCCATGGACCTGCTGATCCTCGCTCGCGACCTGGGCCTGGTGCCTTACGGCATCTCGTTCCACGTCGGCTCGCAACAGCGCGACATCAGCGTCTGGGACGCAGCGATCGCCAAGGTCAAAGTGATCTTCGAGCGCCTGAAAGAAGAAGACGGCATCCACCTGAAGCTGATCAACATGGGCGGTGGCTTCCCGGCCAACTACATCACCCGCACCAACAGCCTGGAAACCTACGCTGAAGAAATCATCCGTTTCCTCAAGGAAGACTTCGGCGACGACCTGCCGGAAATCATCCTGGAACCGGGCCGTTCGTTGATCGCCAACGCCGGCATCCTGGTCAGTGAAGTGGTGTTGGTTGCACGCAAATCCCGCACCGCCGTCGAGCGCTGGGTGTACACGGATGTGGGCAAGTTCTCCGGCCTGATCGAAACCATGGACGAAGCCATCAAGTTCCCGATCTGGACCGAAAAGAAAGGCGAAGTGGAAGAAGTGGTTATCGCCGGCCCGACCTGCGACAGCGCCGACATCATGTACGAAAACTACAAGTACGGTTTGCCGCTGAACCTGGCGATCGGTGATCGTTTGTACTGGCTGTCGACCGGTGCGTACACCACCAGCTACAGCGCCGTCGAGTTCAATGGCTTCCCGCCGCTGAAGTCGTTCTACGTGTAATACCGCTTGCTGTAACAACAGAAGGTCCATGACATGTCATGGACCTTTTTTTATGCCCGGGACCAGTACCGCATTTGTTCAGCCATCGACTTGACCTCTTCCAGCACATGCTCGACCTGCGCCAGAGCGCAGTTCAATTGCGAGAGTTTAATAGTCGGCCTGACGTTACGTAATTCAAGCTCAGCTACCGTCAGAAAGTGCTGCATTGCATAGAGGAAGTCGCTCAGATTGTGAATCGCCGAGCAGGCCTCTGTCTTGATCGCGAACAGTTCACGCAGATGCTCGTTCGCCCGCGCCTGACGCGCCTGTGCAGAATCGCCTGGACTGGCAGCGCCACTCAGCCCGGGCAGGCCTGATCCGCCATCCACGTACCAGGCTTCAAGTCGGGAATAGCGCGAGTGGCACTCACAGGATTTCAACGTCAACGACCGGAAAAACCGCTCGAACACGTTCTGGATATCATTGTGCAATTCCTGCGGCACAGCCTTGAAGTCCAACAGTGCAGACTTGGTACGACCCAGGCGCAGAGAAAGCTCGAAAGCCAGGCCGTCGACATCACTGGGAGGAAACCAGATCCACCACTGCGATCGGGACAGGCTGAATAATTTGTAGTTCACGGAGCTGATACTGAAAGAGCGGCCTTGCTTGTGCGACAGTTTGGCCAGTATTTGGCACTCCACGGTAAACACCTCGATGGAGTGCAAGTTCTCATCACACACCTTACCCAGCGCCGAAATATCAGCCTCAAGCCGTTCCAGATAACCGGTACTGAATGAAGCCAGCACTTTAAGACGCTCGGCGTCAGGTCCTGTCGTCGGCACATGTCCCTGACGCTGCAAGTTGTCCGAATGGCTTTTCAGTTGATCCAGCGTGGCGGGAAGTGCGCGGAGGAAATCGAAGTATTTTTTCAACGCAACGAAATGCGTCTTCGCAAGCAAAAACTCATACATGGCAAATAACCTGATGACACTGACGAAGGCCAGCGTGGAGAGCTGTCACTGATCACTATCAGGCAAGGGTCGCCATGCTCGATGAAAGCCACCCCTGCCATCAGTGAATGCTGGCGTTACGGCCGTGAAATTGGCGTCAGGAAGCCAATGAACTGGCTCGCTTCTTTAATGGCCCTGGCACTGCGCGTCGCGACATCACCCGCCGTATCGCCCTCCATGACCGTCAGGAATTGCTTGAATGCAGCAACAGCCAGCTTGTACTCGCCCACATAACGCTGGCGTTGGTCGTCCAGCGCATGAATCAAGTGGATAAACTCGATCTTGCCCACCGACTGATCGATATCCCGGTCTTTGAGCGCAATCTTTCGACCAAGCTCATTGACCTTGTCCTGAAGCTTGTTGCTTTCATGGATCATGTTGATGAAGGTGATGCCTGCGTTGATATCGGCCATGGCTTTCTTCAGTTCATCGATCGCAAACATCACGATCTGAGCTTGCGGCGGCGCCATGCCCAGCTCTTTGAGCTTGTCGATGGTCAAGGCAATGTCTTTGCCAATTTTCTCGATACCGGCTTTTTCGATTGCGCTGATTGCCTCGGACAAAACCTTGAGCTCACGTTGAAGCTTGACCTGAGTCTCGCTCAACGCTTGTTTGGACTCTTTGGCATCGAGTTGGTCTTTTTCCAGGCCAGCGATGTAACCCAATGTGGTACGTCGGTCATACCCGTCGCTGATGTTGGCCAGGCGAATACTCACTTTGCTCGCCTCGCTGCGCGTGATGGCGAGCATTTTTTTCAATGCCGCAATGAGATCCTCTTCAATCTCGTCGAACTCCTCGGAACCCTCAACGGCACCGGTCAATTCCTTTTCAAGCGCCACTAACTTACGAACCTTGGACTCCAGGTCCATCTTGCTGTTGAGGCTCGATTCACGCAGATCCCGGGCTGCGGCACCGACATCGCCGAGCAATCTTTGAAAGCGATCGAATACTCCCGGCAAGTAATTGAGCCGGATAAAAAGGGCTTCGGCCGCGACAGCATCGTCACGCATCGCGTGATGGCTGTCCTTCAGAACCTGAAGATTCGGCTCCGGGTAGTTCTGCTTGATGGAAAAAGTTGTCATTTTGGGTACCGCCCTTCCTTGGTCCTGGTTGTATTCCCGATCCGCTTCCTTGAACACTTCGATCAAGAGGTCCGCATCATTGTGGATTTGCACCCAAGGGCCGACGACCTCTCGGAATGACGACATGAAGCGCCTCAAACTCAGCGCATCGGTGATGCCCAACATGGCGTTCGACGATTCATCGACGTACCGATGCATGACATTCCAGACGTGTATGAGATTCTGCGTGGCCAGATCAGCATCAATGGCGATGACGGTCAGGTTTTGCAGATCCTGTTCGACACGCTTTAACGAACCGAGGGTCTGGTTCATGTTTCTCAGGACTTCAATGTCTTTGTCCTGCGCCGCGTTCAGTTCCTTGCGTACGGCTCGTACCGCCTCCGCTTCGACACCGTAGTAAATAGCCATTCCCAAGCCGAAAAGATTCAACCCGGCTGCCGAGCCCAGCGCCTTGTCGACCAACGCCTGGTATTGGGTATTCTTTTCCAGAATCTCTTCGGCACGACGGGCGATGACTTCATCGAGTTTCTTGACTTCCGCTGGATAGGAATTGGTTTGAATCAATGCCACGCGCAACTTGATACCTGGAAGCACTTTTTCACGCAGGTCATAACCAAACTTGTCCAGATCGGTTTTTATACCCCGGACACTCACCAGATTGGATGCAACCCTGTCGAATATTTTACCCAGGTAAAACTTCATGTCCGGAATCGTATCCGCATCAAGTTCTATACCGGGAAATTTATCGCCCAGTTCAAGTTGCAACTTTTTCAGTTGCTCCAGTGTTTTGACATTGTACTTTTCAAGCAATGGACCGGACTTCAGATCAAGGTAGACCTCTTCCATGTCTTCGCCGTAGCGCTGCATGCTTGCGCCAAACAGCTTCAGTTCGGTCCCGGTGATCATGATGCGTTCGCGCAGCGGTGACCAGCGCCTGGCGTGATCACGAGTTTCGACAAACGTCTTCAGGAAATCGGCGGCCCTGAGACCGGCACCGCCATCCTGGCCTGCACCGAAGCGCAGATAGTCGGTGACATCCTTCAATGTATACGGAAGGGCCAAGCCTGCGGCTTCATACTTGCGCAGATCAATGATCTGTTTTTTTGTCAGCAACAAACCGGCTTCACGCGTCACATTGTCCGCATCCGCGCTGGACGCATCGGACAGTATCTTTGGAACTTCGGTTGCAAACTCGGTAATCTTCTCGTAGTTCGCCCCCCGTAAAGAGTTCTCCCACAATGTGTCATTGCTCATAACTACTCCATTAACTATAGGCATGAATATATTTAAATAATTTAAAGCAGATCGTAACGGCGCACTGTCAAATCCCATTTAACTGCGCTGAACAAAAGACTAATCCACTTATAAAAGTGCTGTCAAAGAATCCCTGAGGGGCATATATAAGAAAAGAATACAAACCTGCGAAACAACCCACTTCATGTTTATATGAAGCGTCTTTCAGGTTCGACCGAACAGTGTTTGTTCGTGATGGGCAAACTCCTCAGCCAAACACTTGAGCGCAGGGTCGGACGCTTCGCGCAAGCGTTGGACACTGACCCGCAGGAACCGCTGATTGCCGTTGACCATCGCCTGGCGCAACCAGGCCATTCCTTCGTCAAGCCTGCCCTGCTCCACCAAAACCGCGCCATGACTGAACTGCCCGCGAAAATCCCCGGCATCGGCCGAACGTCGATACCACTCGCGTGCGCCTTGCAGATCCGCGGGGCAAATCCGTCCTTCCTCCAGGTAACGCCCAAGCAGGTTCATCGACTTCGCATGGCCCAGCTCCGCAGCGCGGCGATAAAAACTCAGCGCTTGCGGCTGATCTTCGGTCACCCCGCGCCCGGTCGCCAGCAGGTTGGCGTAGTTGTACATCGCCCAATCCAGTCCGGCTTCAGCGCCGACGCGATAATGCTGCGCTGCAACTGAAGCATCTGCCGCACAACCCCAGCCATGTTCATGACAGCGACCGAGCATGTTGCGCGCCATCAGGTGCCCGCGCTGAGCGGCTATCTCGAACCAGCGCAGCGCCAGCGGTTGATCCAGCGCGATGCCCTGTCCGTCCAGCAGAATCTGGCCGAGCAAGGCTTGCGCGTCGAGCACGCCTTCGCGGGCAGCGATCAGGATTGCCTGAGCAGCACGCGCAGGACTTTCCTCAAGCATGGCTTTGAGGTGATCGCCGTCGAGCACTTCCTCGCGGCGCAGTTGAAAACTCATACCTCGACCCAGCGACGCAACAGGTTGTGATACGTGCCGGTCAGGCGGATCAGTGAAGGGTGGTCGGGCATGTCCTGCGTCAGTTGCTGGATCGCACCGTCCATCTCGAACAGCAGGGCGCGCTGGCTGTCTTCGCGGACCAGGCTTTGGGTCCAGAAGAATGAGGCGAACCGTGTACCACGGGTGACGGCATTGACCTTGTGCAGGCTGGTGCCGGGGTACAAGACCATGTCGCCGGCCGGCAACTTCACGCGCTGGGTGCCGTAGGTGTCCTGGATTTCCAGTTCGCCGCCGTCGTAGTCCTCCGGCTCACTGAAGAACAGGGTCGACGACAAATCCGTGCGCACGCGCTCGATGCTGCCTTTGGGCTGGCGCACGGCGTTGTCGATATGAAAGTCGAAACTGCCGCCCGCTGTGTAACAGTTCAGCAACGGAGGAAAGACCTTGTGCGGTAACGCCGCAGACATGAACTGCGGATTTTTCCACAACCGTTCCAGCATCGCCGCGCCGACTTCCTTGGCCAGTGGATGACCTTCCGGCAGTTGCAGGTTGTGTTTGGCCTTGGCCGACTGGTAGCCGGCGGTGATCTTGCCGTCGGCCCAATCTGCCTGTTCCAGAGCCTCGCGGATGCGCTGCACTTCTTCTTTAGTGAACAAGCCGGGAATGTGCAGCAGCATGAGGACCACCTGAAGACAAAGGGGCGTCAATGGTATTGATTCTTATTGACGCTGTAAAACCCCCATGACGAATGAAACAGCAAAAACCGTAAGGGTAAATTGTAAAGAATGTAAATTCAGTGCGAATAGAAACGTTTCGCAATTGATACATAGACGCGTCTACCCTATATTCCGCGGCCTCAAATCCTTGGGGAGGGGAATTCACATGTCACGCCAACAACCACAATTACCTGTCAATTCACCGCGTTTGCTCGCTTCTGCGATTGGCGTGGCAATCACCGCCGGCTCTGCGGGGCATATGGTTTTCGCGGCCGAAAAGACCGAAAAAGCGCCGAACAATGCGATTTCCCTGGACGCCACTGCCATCACCGGCGAAACACAGGACGATACCTCCTACAAGACCGATACCTCGGCCAACAAGAAATACACCGCACCGCTGCGTGAAACGCCGAAAAGTGTCACCGTGATTCCGCAGCAGGTGATCCGCGACACAGGCGCTACCAGCCTGGTCGACGCCTTGCGCACGACACCCGGCATCACCTTCGGTGCTGGCGAAGGCGGTAACCCGGCGGGCGACCGTCCGATCATTCGTGGCTTCAGCGCTGAAAGCGACACGTTCGTCGACGGCATGCGCGACCCGGCGTCCCAGAGCCGCGAAATCTTCAACGTTGAATCGATCGAAGTCAGCAAAGGCCCGGGGTCGGCCTACACCGGCGCCGGCTCCACCGGTGGCAGCCTGAACCTGGTGAGCAAGACCGCCAAACTGGGCAATTTCTACAATGGCGGCTTCACCTGGGGCTCGGATCAGACCAAGCGCACCACACTCGACCTGAACCAGCAGATGACCGACACCTCGGCCTTCCGCCTGAACCTGATGAAACACGAAGCCAATGTCGCCGGTCGTGACACCGTGGACGTCAGCCGCTGGGGTGTCGCGCCGACGTTCGCCTTCGGCCTGGGCACCGATACCCGCATGACCCTCGGTTACTACCACGTTGAAACCGACGACATGCCGGACTACGGCATTCCGCTGACCCTGAACCCGGCCCGCAGCAAGTACAACGTCGACAAACCGGTGCATGTCGACCGCGACAACTTCTACGGCGTCACCAGCCGCGACTTCCGCGAGACCACCAATGACAGCGGCACCTTCAAGATCGAGCACGATCTGAATGAAGACCTGACCGTGTCCAACAGCTTCCGCATGTCCCGTTCGACGCTGGACTACATCGTCACCAACCCGGACGACAGCAAGGGCAACGTCGCCAAGGGCAGTGTGTACCGTGGCGCCAAGAGCCGTAATTCGACGTCCAGCGGCTGGATCAACCAGACCGACCTGAGCGCCAAGTTCGACACTGGCACCATCGCACACAGCCTGGTCACCGGTATTGAGTTCTCTTATCAAGACACCCACAACCGCCCTTACAGCCTGACCGCCAACGGCACGACGTGCAACACTGCACTCTTCCGCTCCGGCGACTGCACCAGTCTGTACAACCCGACACCTGGGGATAACTGGAACGGCACGATTACCGACAGCGCCGCGTTCACCGACACCGACACCAAAACCGCTGCGGCCTACGTGTTCGACACGCTGAAGTTCAACGATCAATGGTCCCTGAACCTGGGCCTGCGTTATGACAACTACCAGGTGGAATCCAGCGGCCACGCCAACGCTAGCAGCACAGCGCCGGCGAACGACTTCTCCCGCGAGAACACCAGCGACCTGGTCAACTACCAGATCGGCGTGGTCTACAACCCGTTGCCTAACGGCAGCATCTACGCGGCCTACTCCACCTCCAGCAACCCGTCCGGTGAAACCAGCGGCAACGGTGGCCTGGATCTGGCGGCGAACAACACCGATCTGGACCCGGAAAAGAACCGCAACTACGAGATCGGCACCAAGTGGGACTTCTTCGGTGACGACCTGTCGCTGACCGCTGCACTGTTCCGCACCGAGAAAACCAACGCACGTATGAACGATCCGGATGGTGCCACCTCGCAAGTGCTGGATGGCGAGCAAACCGTCAACGGCCTCGAGCTGACGTACACCGGTAAGCTGACCCGCAACTGGAGAGTCTTCGGCGGCTACACCTACATGGAAAGCGAAGTGGTCAAAACCACCCTCGCCGCCGATGAAGGTAACCACATGCCGAGCACCCCGCGGAACAACTTCACCCTGTGGTCGACTTACGACGTGGTGCCGGACAAGCTTACCGTGGGTGCGGGTGCCACTTTTGTTGACTCGCAGTTCGGCAACATCGCCAACTCGGTGGAGATCCCGTCCTACTGGCGTTACGACGCGATGGCCAGCTACCGCCTGACCAAAAACGTCGACCTGCAACTCAACGTGCAGAACCTGACCGACAAGCGTTACTTCGACCAGATACTGCAGACCCACTACGCCCACGTAGCGGCCGGCCGTACCGCCCTGCTGAGCGCCAACTTCCACTTTTGACCACACCACAACCCTGTAGGAGCAAAGCTTGCTCGCGAAGACGTCGGCATAGACAGCATTTATGTTGCCTGACACACCGTCATCGCCAGCAAGCTGTGCCCCTACAGGTGTGCAGATGAAGGCTGGAATCAGGGAAAGGCCCCGTTCACGCAATTGAACGGGGCTTTTGTGTGTAAAAAAGAATGCTTCTCGACAGCCCACGGCATAATGCGCGCCGTGATGACAATTTCGAACGAACAAGGCGAGTGACGTGTTGAAGAAAACCCTGTTCCAGTTGCACTGGTTTTTCGGTATCAGTGCCGGGCTGGTCCTGGCCCTCATGGGCATCACCGGGGCGATAGTGTCGTTTGAGGATGAAATCCTGCGCGCACTCAACCCGTCGGTGTTGCAGGTCGAGAAACAGGTCGCCGGCGTGCTGCCGCCCGCTGAACTGGTGGAAAAAATCGAGGGTGCATCGGGCAAGAAAGTCTCGATGCTCTGGGTCGACACCGACAGCGGTAACGCCGCACGGGTGAACTTCACCCCGCCACCGGGTGAGCGTCGCGGGGAGATGCGCTACTTCGATCCGTACACCGCCGAGTTCATGGGCGACGCCACCGGCCAGGGTTTCTTCGACCTGATGCTGAAACTGCACCGCTTCCTCGCCATGGGCGATACCGGTCGGCAGATCACCGGCGCGTGCACACTGATTCTGCTGTTCTTCTGCCTGTCCGGCCTGTACCTGCGCTGGCCGCGTCAATGGAAAAGCTGGCGCGCCTGGCTGACCCTCGACTGGAAGAAAACAGGCCGCAGCTTCAACTGGGATTTGCACTCGGTGGCCGGCACCTGGTGCCTGGTGTTTTATCTGTTGGCAGCGCTGACCGGGTTGTCCTGGTCCTATGAGTGGTACAACAAGGGCCTGACCCGATTGCTGTCCGATGCGCCGCAGAATGAACGCGTTCGCAATCGTGGCCCGGCACCGGAAGGCCCGGCACCGACGGCCGATTACGCATCGATGTGGAGCAGCATTTACAGCGCTGCCGGCCCGGCATTGAGTGCGTACAACATTCGTATGCCGCCTGTGGCCGGGCAACCCGCGACGGTGTTCTACCTGTTGAACACCTCGCCCCACGACCGCGCGCTGAACCAGATCACCCTCGATCCGGCCACCGGCGTCGTCAAACGCCATGACCGCTACAGCGACAAAAGCTTCAAGGCGCAACTGCTGACGAGCATCTACGCGCTGCACGTCGGCAGTTACTTCGGGATTGTCGGGCGGATCGTCCTGACGCTCAGCGCACTGACCATGCCGCTGTTTTTCGTCACGGGCTGGTTGCTGTACCTCGATCGTCGACGCAAGAAAAAGCAGATCAAGGACGCCCGCAAAGGCCTCGAACAACCGGACAGCGATGCTCCGGCGTGGCTGATCGGCTTCGCCAGCCAAAGCGGGTTTGCCGAACAACTGGCGTGGCAGACCGCCGGCCAACTGCAGGCAGCAGGCCTGCCGGTAAAGGTTCAGCCACTGGCCAGCGTCAGCGAGCAAGACCTGCGTCATTCCAGCAACGCGCTGTTCGTGGTCAGCACCTTCGGCGACGGCGAAGCGCCGGACAGCGCCCGTGGTTTCGAACGCAAAGTGCTGGGCCGGGCATTGAGCCTGGAGAGCCTGAATTATGCGGTGCTTGGATTGGGTGACCGGCAGTATCAACACTTCTGTGGTTTCGCCCGACGCTTGCATGCCTGGCTCGGCGAGCACGGCGGCAAGCATTTGTTCGCGCCGGTGGAAGTCGACTGCGGCGACCCTTACGCCTTGCGTCACTGGCAGCAGCAACTTGGTCTACTGACCGGACAAGCGCCCGTGGACTCCTGGCAAGCGCCGAGCTACGACAACTGGACGCTGAGCCGCCGCGACGTGATGAACCCGGACAGCAGCGGCTCGCCCGTGTACCTGCTGGGTCTCAGCGCACCCACCACCAGCAGTTGGCTGGCCGGTGATCTGGTGGAAGTGTTGCCGCGTAATTGCCCGTGGGCGATCGAGCATTTCCTCGATGGCCTCGGGATCGACGGTCGCGCCTCGGTGATGCTCGATGGCCTGTCGCAAGCGCTGGAGCAAGCACTCGCGACTCGACAATTGCCCGAGAACCGCACGCACCTTGTCGGCTTGCACGCGCAAGCACTGGTGGATGCTTTGGTGCCGCTGGCCATGCGCGAATACTCCATCGCCTCGATTGCCGCCGACGGTGTGCTGGAACTGATCGTGCGCCAGGAACTGCACCCCAACGGCAGCCTGGGTATCGGCTCCGGATGGCTGACCGAACACGCCCCGGTGGGCAGCACCATCAGCCTGCGGGTGCGCCGCAACAGCGGTTTCCATCTGCCGGTCGAACCGCTGCCGATGATCCTGCTGGGCAACGGCACCGGCCTGGCCGGGCTGCGCAGTTTGCTCAAGGCGCGGATCGCCGATGGGCAGCAACGTCACTGGCTGTTGTTTGGCGAACGCAATCGCGAGCACGACTACCTGTGCCGCGACGAACTTGAAGACTGGTTGATTTCAGGGGATATCGAGCGTCTGGACCTGGCGTTTTCGCGGGATCAGGCCGAGAAGATCTACGTGCAGGATCGCCTGCGTGAATCCGCCGGTTTGCTCAAGCAATGGCTGGATGACGGTGCCGTCATTTACATCTGCGGCAGCTTGCAGGGAATGGCTTCAGGGGTGGATCAAGTGCTCAACGAAGTGCTCGGGGTTGAAGCAGTCGAACGCTTGATCGAGCAAGGCCGCTACCGCCGCGACGTCTACTGACCCCCTCCCCCCTGTAGGAGCCAGCTTGCTGGCGATGGCGATATCAAAACCGCCATCGCCAGCAAGCTGGCTCCTACAGGTCATTGTGGCTGCAACTTCTGCTCAAACACACTGCCCCCATCCAGATCCCGCAACACCACACTCATCTCCCCCGTCGCCCCCTCAATATTCACCTCGCCAAAAAACTGAAACCCGGCAAACGGCGACATGTTCTGCGCCGACGGTGCTTTCTCGAACACAACCTCTGGCCCGAAGGTTTTATCCAGCGGATTAGGCCCGAAGCTCCCCGCGTTCAACGGCCCGGCAACAAACTCCCAGAACGGTTCGAAATCCTGAAACGCGGCACGATCCGGATGGTAGTGATGCGCCGCGCAGTAATGCACATCCGCCGTCAGGAACAGGAAATTGCGCACCTGTTGCGCCCGCAGAAAACCAAGCAGTTCGGCGATTTCCAGCTCACGCCCCTGGGCCGCGCCCGGATCACCGTTGGCCACCGCTTCCCAGCGCGCCACACCGGGGCTGACTTCACCGTCAGGCACACCGAGGCCGATCGGCATGTCGGCGGCAATGACTTTCCACTGCGCGCTGGAGGCTTTCAATTCACGCTTGAGCCAGTCCAGCTGTTCACGCCCGAGAAAGGGTTTGGCTGCACCGAGGTTGTCATCATTGGCCTCGCGATAACTGCGCATGTCGAGCACAAACACATCCAGCATCGGCCCATAACCGAGCTTGCGATAGATCCGCCCGCCGTTATCCGCGCTCTGCAACCGCATAGGCGCATATTCCAGCCACGCCTGACGTGCGCGGCCTACCAGGCTGTGGATATCCTTGCTCTGGTAACGCTCATCCAGTTGCTTGCCCGGCGACCAGTTGTTGACCACTTCGTGGTCGTCCCACTGCCAGATCTGCGGCACTTCGGCGTTGAAGCGACGGACGTTTTCGTCCATCAGGTTGTAGCGGTAATTGCCGCGATACTCGTCGAGGGTTTCGGCGACTTTGCTCTTGGCGTCGCTGGTGATGTTGCGCCACACGCGACCACTTTCAGTCACAAGCTGTGCCGGCACCGGGCCGTCGGCGTAGATGGTGTCGCCGCTGTGGATAAAGAAGTCCGGCAGGCGCAAACGCATGGCTTCGTAGATGCGCATGCCACCGATGTCCGGGTTGATGCCGAAGCCCTGGCCAACGGTATCGCCGCTCCAGACGAAACGGATGTCGCGCCGGGTTTGCGGCACGCTGCGCAAGTGGCCAAACCAGGGTTCGCTGGTGACACCGCTCTGGGCGTCTTCGAAATGCACGCGATAGAAAATCGCCTGGTCGGCGGGCAGACCGGTGAGCTCGACCCGCGCGGTGAAATCGCTGCGGGCATCAGCCAGCGGCGAAACAAAACGCCGAGGGTTGGCGAACAGGCTACGCGTGTCCCATTCCACCACCATCCGCGCCGCACGATCGCTGCGGCTCCAGACCATCGCCCGGTCGCCCAGCACGTCGCCGGACTGCACGCCATCGGTGAGTTGCGGCCGATCCTTGACCGAGGCAATCACCGCCGGCGCAAGACCGGGAAGCAGAATCCCGGCGCCGACTGCTTGCATGACACGACGGCGACCGAGGTTGAATTCGCTCATGGTGTTCTCCCTGAAAAAGGAAAACTAAAGCATGGCTGTGTGACCCGGGCGTGACACAAAACCTGCCAACGTCGCAGATCCCCTGTGGGGGCGGGCTTGCCCTCGACTACGGGTTAACCATCACCATTTTCATTGAATCTTAAACCGTCATCGCGAGCAGGCTCGCTCCCACAATGACCGCGTCCGTCCGGGCAACTCGGTCACCTGTGGGAGCGAGCCTGCTCGCGATGAACGATAACGCGGTCTTACCGACTCGCCCCTCATCTGCAACACCATGAAATAGGAAATTTCAGCGCCGCTTTTAGGAAACGTCCTAACGCCTACGCCTGAGCGTCCCGGATAGGGTTGAGGCAAACCCGGCTACACGCCGGGATTGTCCAAGGACGAAAAAGAAGCGCTGATGAAAAAGCTCGGTTTCCCGGAATCCCCGGACTATCTGCCCGCCCCAAGACAACTCCCCACGACGGAGGAAGTGCAAGCCTTCCAGGATGCTGGCGCAGCGGTATCCGCCAAGAACGAACGGCATGAACTGGAGGCCAATGCCCGTTGGGAGGCCCGTCGAAAAACACGACAAAACGCTCTCGACACAACGCCCGATTCGCACTTCAAAGGTTGCGTGTTCGCCAAAAGCTGCAACCTCCCGGACGGTGTCATCAATCACAACAACCACGCCGGTTATGTCCCAGTCGAGAAACTGGCTGACTACGGGTTGTGGGCGGTACTGGGCACCGGCGCGGCGATTACCGCCGAAGGCACACCGCTGAAATGGGTGGCCGGCTCGTCGACGGGCAACGCCTTGGCCCAACGTCTCGGTGGTTCGCTCGCCCTATCGCTGACGGGTTCAGTGGTGGCGACCGGGGCAGCCGTCGGGACAGTGGCGCTGCTAATGCCCAACACCCGCCTTTCGCTCGACAGCGCCTTCTACAAAAACGAGCAATACGCAGCACTGGAGGCGGGACGCACCCGTGTACGCGTCAACGTAAAGGTCTTGCCGGACAACGCCATCAGCGCTTACGGCTTCTACACCGGCGGAAAAAAAGACTGGGAGTTTGTCCCCGTCATCAAGGCCCGAAAGGACGGCGAGCAGTTCATCGCAGACCTCGGCAACGGCATCGGCCTGACCTGGACACCCGTCGCCAATCCTGACGACGCCCCAACAGTCCCCGCCCTGGAAGGCGCTCCACCGCTGCCGACGATATGGGTGTACCCGCCCACGGAGCAGGCCGACAAGATACTGGAGAACCCGGAGCATCCTCCCGAGTACCAGGATGCAATTATCTGGTTCCCGGCGGATGCGGGGCTTGAGCCGATCTACATTGTGCTCAATGCACGGTATGAGTCGGGAGGAGTGACGGGAGTAGGTGAAGATGTTTCGGGTATTTGGCTGGCAGGGGCTGGTGCGGGACTAGGAGCTCCAATTCCAACGCGGATTGCGGATGTGCTTCGGGGGCAAAAATTCAGAGACTTTGATGCATTCAGGAAGGCGTTTTGGACTGCTGTGGGAAATGATGCCGAGCTACTTGGCCAGTTCAAGGCCAGCAATCAAAGTTTCGTTCTGGGTGGCAACTCCCCGTTTGCCCCCAAGACCGGGCGTAACGGCGGAAACGCTCGTTATGAATTGCATCACATTGAACAGATCCAGCATGGAGGTGCTGTTTTCGATATTGATAACCTTCGCGTAATGACACCCAAACAACACGCAACAACCCACAAGGAAGACCGGCAGAAACCATGAAAAACAAAATCGGTGAATACACAGAGAGCGAGTTCGTGGCTTTGCTTCAGAGCATCATCAGCCACGACGGAACGGAAAAAGAGATTGACACGTTGGTGTTCCACTTTGAAAAAATCAGTGAACATCCATCAGGGTCAGATCTGATTTTTTACCCGGAAGACGGCGCTGACGACTCGGCAGAAGGTATCACTCGCACACTCAAGGAATGGCGTGCCACTCAAGGTTTGCCGGGGTTCAAGGAGAAATGAGGCATGACTCCGAAAACAAACCAGCCCCACTGTGGGAGCGAGAGCGGTTTAGCACTCAGGAACTATGTTGGCTGGGAAACTGCTATCGCGAGCAAGCTTGCTCCTACAGGTCCGTGTCGTTCACGCGTTTTGTGATCGACTCACACCTGTAGGAGCCGGCTTGCCGGCGATGACAATTTCAATACCGCCATCGCCAGCAAGCTGGCTCCTACAAGGGTGGATTATGCGTTGACGGGTTCTATTGCCAACTCGACAACCTCAGGTCGCTTGACCACCGCATACACCACCGCCGTCAGCAAACTCCCCGCGACAATCGCCAGCAAATACAACAAGGCATGGTTGATCGCATTCGGGATCGCCAACACGAACAATCCACCGTGCGGCGCCATCAGTTTGCAGCCGAAATACATCGACAGCGCACCGGTCAGCGCGCCACCGGCAATGCTTGCCGGGATCACCCGCAGCGGGTCTTTGGCGGCAAACGGAATCGCGCCTTCGGAGATGAAACACAGCCCCAGCACCAACGCCGCTTTACCGGCCTCGCGTTCAGTCTGGGCGAACTTGCGCCGGGCAATGAAGGTGGCAATGCCCAGGCCAATCGGCGGCACCATCCCGGCGGCCATGGTCGCGGCCATCGGCGCATAACTCTGGGACGCCAATAGCCCCACCGAGAAGGCATAAGCGGCCTTGTTGATCGGCCCGCCCAGGTCGACGCACATCATCCCGCCCAACAACACGCCGAGCAGAATCGCGTTGGTGGTGCCCATGCTGTCGAGGAAATGCGTGAGCCCGGTGAGCATCCCGGCCACCGGTTTGCCAACCACGTAGATCATCACCAACCCGGTGAACAGACTCGCCAGCAACGGGATGATCAGGATCGGTTTCAACGCTTCAAGGCTTTGCGGCAAACGCGCGTAACGGTTGATCGCCTGCGCCGCGTAACCGGCGATGAAACCGGCAATGATCCCGCCGATGAAACCGGCACCCAACGTGCTCGCCAGCAAGCCGCCAATCATCCCCGGCGCCAGGCCCGGGCGGTCGGCAATCGAGTAGGCGATGTAGCCCGCCAGCAGCGGCACCATCAGCTTGAACGCGGTCTCGCCGCCGATCTGCATCAGCGCAGCGGCGAGTGTGCCTTCTTCCTTGAACGCAGTGATGCCGAAGACGAACGACAAGGCAATCATCAGACCGCCCGCCACCACCATCGGCAGCATGAACGACACGCCGGTCAGCAGGTGTTTGTAGATGCCGGTCTTCTCTTGTTTGGCCGGGCCTTTAGCGCCGGTCGCGGCGCTTTCCTGCTTGCCTTCGGCCAGGGCTTTATTCAGCGTCGCTTCGGCTTGCTTCAAGGCGATGCCCGTGCCGCAACGGTAGATTTTCTTGCCGGCAAAACGCTCGGTCGCGACTTCGATATCGCAGGCCAGCAGCACCACATCCGCATCGGCAATCGCTGCCGCGCTCAACGGATTGCGCGCACCGACCGAGCCCTGGGTTTCGATTTGCAGGTCATAGCCCAATCGCTTGGCCGCTTGCTGCAAGGCTTCAGCGGCCATGAAAGTATGAGCAACGCCGGTCGGACACGCGGTGATCGCGACCAGGCGCGGAGCGCTTTTGGTAACGGCTGCAGGTTCGACGGTGACTTCGGCTGCGGCGTAAACTTCAGCTTCTTCGGCACCGCGTCGCAGCACCGCTTCGACATCTTGCAGGGCGTGTGCCGGAGTGCTTTGGAACACACGCTTGCCGACGAATCGCGACATATCCACCGGCGCGCTGGTGACCAGCAACACCCACTCGGCGGCCTCGATCGTAGCCGCCGACAACTGGCGTTCCGGGTGCGCCACATCCACCACTTCGACACTGGTGCTCCAGCCCTGACGCTGCGCCGCGGCATCGAGCAAACGGGCGCACAGCACGCTGGTGACCATGCCGTTGGGGCAAGCCGTAACGATGGCTAACTTCATGACAAACCCTCTTATTGTTCTGTCAGGGGGCGCACGCGCACACCCTGTTCGAGCCGCGCCAACTGCGCCGCATCGCCGATACCGAAACCGATCTGCGTGACCGCCATCGCCGCAATCGCCGTAGCGGTGCGCAGGGTCTGTTCCGGCGTATCGGGCTTGAGCAAACCGTGAAGCATGCCGGCCAGCAACGAATCCCCTGCGCCCACGGTGCTGGCGACGCTGACCTTGGGCGGCGTGGCGTGCAGCGCCGAACCGACACTGAACCAGTTCACACCGTCGGCGCCGTGGGAAATCACCACGTGCTCGATGCCTTGGGCATGCAAACGGCTCGCTGCTTCGGCTTGAGCCGCAACCGAAACCACCTCGCAGCCGAGCACTTCGGCCAGCTCTTCGGTGTTCGGTTTGATCAGCCACGGACCGGCCTTGAGCGCCGCCCGCAATGCTTCGCCACTGGTATCGAGCGCGACGTTCAAGCCGAGGTTTTTCAAGCGCAGTACCAATGCCTGCAACCATTCAGGACTGACGCCTTGGGGCAGACTGCCGGCCACGACCACCGCGTCATGCCCCGGGGCAATCTGATCCAGTCGATCAAGCAACGCCTGCTGCGCCGCTTCACTGACCTTGGGTCCGGGACCGTTGATGTCGGTGATGCGCCCGTCGCTTTCCGCCAGTTTGAGGTTGCTGCGGGTCTCACCGGGAACGCGGATAAACGCGTCGACAAAACCGCGTTTGGCGAACAGGGTTTCGAACGCCTGAAGGTTGTCCTCGCCGAGAAAGCCGCTGACGGTGAGCGAATGCCCGAGGTCTGCCAGCACCTGCGCCACGTTCACGCCTTTACCGGCGGCGTGGGTGTGCATCTCGTCGCTGCGATTGACCTGGCCGGGCTCAAGGCGCGGCAACTGCACCGTCAGGTCCAGCGCCGGGTTGAGTGTCAGGGTCAGGATCTTGGCCATTACAGGGCCTCCACTAATGCGCGCACTTCATTGGCGCTGCCCACGGCCAGCGCCTGCTGGGCAAGGGTTTGAGTCTGGGTCAGGCTGAGTTCGCGGATGCGCGCCTTGACCTCGGCAATGCTGCGGCCCGACACGCTCAACTCGTCTACACCGAGGCCGACCAGCACCGGCACCGCCAGCGGATCGGCCGCCAGTTCGCCGCACACACCGACCCATTTGCCATGGGCATGGGCCGCGCGCACGGTGATGTCGATCAGTTGCAGCACCGCCGGGTGCAAGCCGTCAGCCTGGGCCGACAAAGTCGGATGGCCACGGTCGATGGCGAGGGTGTATTGGGTGAGGTCGTTGGTGCCGACGCTGAAGAAATCGACCTCTTTGGCCAGCACCGGCGCCAGCAGTGCGGCCGATGGCACTTCGATCATGATCCCCAGTTGCAGGTCCGCCACAGGGATTTCCAGGCGCAGGCGCTCGGTCATGTCCCGCGCCTGACGCCACTCGTCAACGCTGCCGACCATCGGGAACATGATGCGCAGCGGGCGGTTGTCAGCGGCCCGCAGCAACGCGCGCAATTGCGCTTCCATGATGTGCGGACGCTGCAAGGTCAGGCGAATGCCACGCACGCCGAGGAACGGGTTTTCTTCTTTCGCAATCGGCCAATACGGCAGCGGCTTGTCGCCGCCAACGTCGAGGGTGCGCACCACCAGTGGCCGACCGGCGAGGCCATCGAGCACGCGGCGGTATTCGACTTCCTGAGTCGCTTCGTCCGGCGCCTGCGAGTGGGCCATGAAAATCAGTTCGGTGCGCAGCAGGCCAATGCCTTCGGCGCCCTGCTCCACTGCGCTGGTGACGCCCGCGCTTTCACCGATGTTGGCGAACACTTCGACCGCATGGCCGTCTGTGGTCAGCGCCGGTTGATGACGTTGTTCGGCCGCCGCTTTCAAGCGTTGCTCGCGGGTATCGCGCTCCTCGGTGGCGCGCTGCAAGGTCGCCGCGTCGGCGTCCACGTGCAGGCGACCGCGTTGGCCATCGAGCAGCAACGGCGTGCCCGGCGCCAGCAGCAACACCGCTGCTCCTGCGCCGACCAATGCCGGAATGCCCAGCGCACGGGCGACGATGGCACTGTGCGCGGTGGCGCCGCCACGGGCGGTGAGAATGCCGGCGACTCGGGTCGGATCGAGACGTGCGACGTCGGAAGGACCGACTTCGTCCATCACCAGAATGTACGGTTGATCAGGTTCGCTCGGGGTTTCGACGCCACTCAGTTGCGCCAACACGCGACGGCCGATATCGCGCAAGTCCGCCGCACGCTCGGCAAGCAATGCGTCCTGCAGCGATTCCTGTTGTTTCGCCGCCGCTTCGATCACCGCCATCCACGCCGCTTCGGCGCTTTCGCCCTGCTTGAGGCGCGTCTCGACTTCATCGGTCAGTTCCGGGTCGTCGAGCATTTCCTGGTGGGTGATGAAGATTTCGCGAATGGCTTTGGATTTGCTGCGCTCGATCAAGCCTTCGATGTCGCGACGCACGTGCGCCAGCGCTTGTTTGAGACGCTCGCGTTCAATGGCGGCGGACTCACCGCGCAGCGGGTATTCGATGGTTTGCAGCACTTGAATATGCGCCGGACCGATGGCGATGCCCGGTGCGGCGGGGATGGCCTGAACCAGGCTGCCGGACGCCGGGGCGAACAGCACTTCGGCCACCTCGGTGATCACTTCGCGCTGCGGGCTCACGGCAGGCAAAGGCTCGACTTCTTCACCCAGCCCCTCTTCGATTGCCGCCAACAACGCTGGCAAGGCATCTGCGGCGATGCTCGGCTCGGCGATGAATTCCAGCACCTGACCGCGACGGGCGCCGAGGCTGAGCAGTTTGCTCAAGCTTTTCACCGACACCGCGCTGTCTTGGCCATCGACGATGCGCACACGAATTTCGCCTTCAAAACTCTTCGCCAGTTGCGCGAGGATCTTCGCCGGGCGCGCATGCAAACCGTGGGCATTGGCCAGCGCAATACGTGCGCTCGGCCAGTCCGCCGGCAGTTCACCGCCGAGCACTTCGAGGACTTTTCGGCTGCTGGTGGCGCGTCCCAGTTCATGGCCACGGCCTTCGATCAGCAACGCACAAAGGCGTTCGAGCAACGCCTGGTGCGCCTCGCCCAAGCTGGCCAGACAGAACAGACCGCTGAGCGGCTGGCCGAGGTAGCGCATCGGTTTGTCCGGCGTGACAAACGCCAGGCCCGGACGCTTCACCGTTTGCTCGCTGTGCAACCACCACAAACCGTCGCCTAGCGGCAACGCGTCGACTTGCTGCAAAACCGCAGAAAAACCATTGCTCACACAATCCGCCTGACGTAGCAAACGGGCACCGCGCCAGACCAGTTCTTCGAAGTCATCGGCCGACACCCCGAGACCGATCATCTGCGCATCCAGCGCCAGTTCCTGCGGCGCGCCTTGCAGCAGTTTCAGCAACGCTTCGGCAGAACTGGCGCGACGCAGGGCCTGGCCCAGATCGGTTTCGCCAAGGGCGCGGGTCAGCAATTGCAACAGGCGCAAATGTTCATCGGATTTGGCCGCAATGCCGATCGCCAGGTAGACGATCTGACCATCGCCCCAATCCACGCCTTCGGGAAACTGCATCAGCCGCACGCCAGTGGAAAACACCTGATCGCGGGTTTGCGGCGTACCGTGGGGGATGGCAATACCTTGACCGAGAAAGGTCGAGCCCTGGGCTTCGCGCGCCTGCAAACCGGCGAGATAACCTTCGGCGACCAGGCCGTCGTTGACCAGATGCTGCGCCAACAAATGCAGTGCTGCGGACTTGTCCACGGCCGACTGGCCCATGGAAATCTGCTCTAGAGTGAGCTCGAGCATGCTTTCTCCTTTTTGGCACCTTGAGGTGCCAGGTATTGTTTTGAATGAGTCAGCTTAGGCGCTTAATCATCACTTTTGGCGGTTTCGCGGCAGAACCGGCCAAATGCACCTGATGCGTAGAAAATACGCTTGCTGAAACGTTTAATCTAGAATGATTGGCACGTTACTCGATAATGTCCCATCCTTGAAGTCCAACTTGTCGGATATGTTGCGACAATAGTCCCCTGCCTGAATCGGGTAGGATTGGCGAAAGTATCGGCCGAAAAACAAGGAAATCCCGAGTTGAAACTCAGTGATATCGCCCAACTGGCCGGTGTGTCCGTGACCACCGCCAGTTATGTCATCAACGGCAAGGCGGAACAGCAACGCATCAGCAGTGCCACCGTCGAGCGCGTGCGCGCGGTTGTTGAAGAACATGGCTTCACGCCCAATCCGCAAGCGGCCGGGCTGCGCAGTCGGCACACCCGCACGCTGGGTTTCATTCTGCCGGACCTGGAAAACCCCAGTTACGCACGTATCGCCAAGCTGCTGGAGCAAGGTGCCCGGGCCCGCGGTTATCAGTTGCTGATCGCCAGTTCCGACGATGCGCCGGACAGCGAACGGCAACTGCTGCAACTGTTCCGCGCCCGGCGCTGCGACGCGTTGATCGTCGCCAGTTGCCTGCCGTCCGGCGACGACAGTTACCGCCAGTTGCAAGCCAAAGGTATTCCGATCATCGCCATCGACCGGGTCATGGAGCCCGAGCATTTCTGCTCGGTGATCAGTGATGATCGTGAAGCCAGCCTGCAACTGACGCGCAGCCTGCTCGATCCGTTGCCCAAGCAGATCGCCCTGATCGGCGCGCGCCCCGAACTGAGCATCAGTCAGGAACGGGCCGCCGGTTTCAAGGAAGCGCTGGCCGGGTTCAAAGGCGAGATCCTCATCGAACACGGCGAATCGTTCAGTCGTGAGTACGGCAAGCAACTGATGGAAGAAATGCTTCAGCGCCTGGGGCATTTGCCGGACGCGCTGGTGACCACTTCCTACGTGCTGCTCCAGGGTGTGTTCGACGCCTTGCACGACTTCCCGTTGAAAAACCGTCCGCTGCGCCTCGGCACATTCGGCGACACGCAGTTGCTGGACTTTCTGCCGCTGCCGGTCAACGCCATGGCCCAGCAACACCAGTTGATCGCCGACAAAGCACTGGAACTGGCCCTCGCCGCCATCGAGCAGTCCGATTACCAGCCCGGTGTGCAAGCCATTGCGCGGACCTTCAAGCAGCGTATTCGCCAGGACTGAACCGTGGAGCTGATCGACAGCCACACTCATCTGGATTTTCCGGACTTTGACGAGGATCGTCAGGCGCTGCTCGCCGAGAGCCGCGCCCTCGGCGTGCGGCGGATGGTGGTGCTGGGGGTTTATCAGGCCAATTGGCAGCGGGTCTGGGATCTGGTGCAAAGCGATCCCGATCTGCACGCGGCGTTCGGTTTGCACCCGGTGTATCTGGACGAGCATCGGCCTGAGGACCTACGCGAACTCGCCGAGTGGCTGACCCGCCTGGCCGGTCACCGACAGCTGTGCGCGGTGGGCGAGATTGGCCTGGATTACTTCATCGAAACCCTCGACCGCGAACGCCAGCAGACATTGTTCGACGCGCAACTGCAACTGGCGGCGGACTTCAATCTGCCAGCGCTGATTCACGTGCGACGCAGTCATGCAGCGGTGATTGCCACGCTCAAGCGCTTCAAGTTGAAACGCGCGGGGATTATTCACGCCTTCGCCGGCAGCAAGGAAGAAGCCCGCGAGTACATCAGGCTCGGCTTCAAACTGGGCCTGGGTGGCGCGGCGACCTGGCCGCAGGCGTTGCGCATGCACAGGGTGCTTGCAGAGTTGCCGTTGGAGTCTGTGGTGCTGGAAACCGACTCACCGGACATGGCCCCCGCCATGTTTCCCGGTCAACGCAACAGCCCGGCGCATTTGCCGGCGATCTGCTCGGCGCTGGCCGCGATCATGGCAATCAGCCCTGAACGGCTGGCGGCTGTCAGCACAGCCAATGCGTGTGAGTTGTTCAACTGGTAATCAGTCGGCGTGAGCCTTGGCCGCTTCCAGAATCAGCGTCATGTGTTGCCGGTGCCGGGCGAACCGGATAACCGCGAAGTAGACCAGAATCGCGATCAACGAAAAATTCAGCTGCTCGACCACGCTGAGCATCCCCACCCATTCCATCACCAATGCCACCAGCAACGCGGTGCAGACCATCACCAACGTACTCGCACGTAGCATCGCAAGCGAGTCGAGGGATTTGATGCGCCTGATCTGTTTCGGGTCGCTCAGTTGCAAGGCTTTGTGACAGTGGGAACAGGCGAAGGCTTCATGGATGGCAATGGCGTTGAGTTGCCAGGGTTCGAGCAGGAGTGTGCATCCGCAATGAGCACAATGGCCCTGGATTCCAGTTGTAGCGAAGGACATAACCGAGCCTCCTCAGAGTAGGTCAGGGTTGTGGATCATCCCTCATTGAAGACCAAAAACCAGACTCTGGAGGGAAATCGGATACCGCCTACTTGTGGAAGAAACAAGTACTACAGACAACGCACAAAACTGTAGGAGCAAGCTTGCTCGCGATAGCGGTCTGGTAAACACCCTGTAGGGTGAATGTACCTACGCCATCGCGAGCAGGCTCACTCCTACAGGGGTTATGCGGTTCTTCAAACCCGGAACGCGCTGATCAACTGCTTGAGCTCCACCACCTGCGCCGACAACGCCCGGCTGGCGTCCTCGGTCTGGTGCGCACCTTCGGCGGTGCGTTCGCCAGCCCGGTTGATCTCGACGATGTTCTGGTCAATGTCGTGAGCCACGGCGGTCTGCTGCTCTACGGCGGCGGCAATCTGCTGGTTCTGATCGACGATCATGCCGACAGCGCCAAGGATGTTTTCCAGCGCCTGCTGGACCTTTTCCGACTGCCCTACCGTGCCGTTGGCCATTTGATGACTGGTGCCCATGGCCTTCACCGCGGCGCCGACACCGCTGTGCAGTTTGGCGATCATCTGTTCGATTTCTTCGGTCGATTGCTGGGTGCGTTTGGCCAGGGTCCGGACCTCGTCCGCCACCACCGCAAAACCACGCCCCTGCTCGCCGGCCCTCGCGGCTTCGATAGCGGCGTTGAGCGCCAGCAGGTTGGTCTGTTCGGCGATGCTTTTGATCACTTCCAGCACACGGCTGATGGACTGGCTGTCGCTGGCCAGTTGATTGATCACCAGCACCGACTGATCGATCTCGCTGGCCAGCGCAGCGATGCTGCCCTGCTGAGACTCCACCAACCCGCGACCGCTGATGGTTTCGTCATTGACGCTGTGGGCGCTGCTGACCGCCGCGGCGGCGCTGCGGGCCACCTCCAGTGAGGTGGCCGACATTTGGTTCATCGCCGTGGCGACTTGCTCGATCTGCGTGCGTTGCCCCGCGACAGCCTGGTTGCTCTGGGCGGACACGTTCTCGACCTGACCGGCCTGACGCTCGACTTCCCCGACCGTTTGACCGACACGCTCGATCAAGTCATGGATTTTCTTCACCGTGCCGTTGAACACCTCGCCCAACTCGCCCAGCTCATCACGGCTGTTGGCGTTGAAAGTCACGGTCATGTCGCCGGCCGCGACCTTGTCCATCATCGCGCCAAGGCGCTTGAGGGTGGTGCGGGTCGAGGCGTAGAAGCCGCCGTAGAGATAAAAAATCAGCACAAACACCACCGACAGCGCCACGGCCTGCAAGACCATGTGCGTGCGGTTCTGGCTCAGTCGTTGTTGCAATTGGGTGTCGAGGAATTTCAGGGTGGCTTCGTTGAGTTGGTAAGTCTGGTCCATCAGGCCGCTGACCTGATCGTAGAAGGCCAGCCACGGCGCATCGAGGGTGTCGGCCATCACCACCTGCTCTTCGAACAGTTCACTGGCCTTTTTCAGCGACGCCTTGCTGCTCTCGGCCTGCGCCGCCAGGGTTTCACGTGCCGCCTTGCTCGACCCCAGCGCATCCTGCAACTTCAGACCGTACTCGGCTTGCAGCTTTTCAATCTGCACCAGCAATTCATCGAAGCGGGTGCTCGAAGAGGAATTGAGAAACCCTTGACCCAGCGAGTAGGAACCCATGGCGCGACCATCGCCCAACGTCTGGGTGACGGGCGGCGTGACATTGGTGATGAGTTCGGTGAGCTGACGCATGTCGCTCTGATTGTCACGGCTCAAACCCGCCTGGCTGGCGATGATCTGGCTGAAAATCTGTGCATTGCCGAGCAACTTGCCGATCAGCGCACTTTTACTTTGCAGGGAGTTTTCCGTTTGCTGGGCCTTGAACGCGGTGATCATTTCGTCGCGTTTGCCATCGAAAACGGTGACCAGTTCCGGATCGGTGGTCATCGCTGTCAGCCCTTGCAGGCGGGCCAGAACGTTTTGTTCCAGGGATGTGATCTGGGATTCGAGATTACCGGCCTTGCCGGACTGGCCAAGGATGACGTTGATCTGCACCAGGTTGTTCAGGGTTTCCAGGTCGCGTCGAAGCGACAGGCTGCTGCCCAGCAGGTCGAGGCTCTGCAGTTCCACCCGGGTGCCCTGGAATTCGCGATAGGAATCACGCACCAGATAAAAGTTGGTCACCAGCATGGGCACCAGGAACAGAACGCTGATCAGGCTGAACTTCATGCCGAAGCTCAGGCGATTCATTAGCGCGACGGCGGGATAGAGCAAGCTCTTCACTGGAAGTCTCCCTTGGGTTTCTTATTTTTATTGGCAGGCACAGACAAGCAGCAGATAGCCACTATTGAGTGCTATCTCTGTATAGCTTAAATCGACGGGAGGTTTTGTAACTTAAGGTTAACGGCAGCTTATCCGACGAGACGCTCCGTCTTGCCATTACAGACCTTGTAGGAGCCGGCTTGCCGGCGATGGCATCAATGCGGTGTACCTGAAACACCGAGGCGCAGCCATCGCCGGCAAGCCGGCTCCTACAGGGGTGTGGTGTTTAGGGGAAGACTGTCCACAGCGCGAAACCGGCGTACCAGAGCACTGCCGCACGCAGCAGCAGCTCCCAGATCCGGTCGAGGCTGTTGATGCCATCGGGCCCGACCACCGGCGCAGGAATTTCACCGGCTACCAGCCCGACCTTCTCGATCAGTTGGGCGGCACTGATGTTCCAGTTCAGCAGTTCGCTCAGCATCACCCGACTGACGGCGACAAAGTTGCCGACCAGCGCAAAACTCGCCGCCAGCAGACGCACCGGCACCCAATCGAACGCGTGACGCAGTTGTGCGGCGCGCTCGACGACGGCCGGGTTCTGCCCGTGTTCTTCGGCGAGGGCCAGCAGTCGGTAGCTCAGCGCCGCCACCGGGCCCAGCAGGAAATACCAGAAAATCACCGCAAAAAAACTCTGGTACGCCTCCCAGAGCAGATGCCCCTCAACCCGTTCCAGTAGTTGCTCGCCGTTTTCGGCACAAATGTCCAGGTCACGTTTCGCTACATGAGCGGCAGCTTGCAGGTCTTCCCGGCGCCAGGCATCGCGAAACGGTCCGAGATCGGCCAGCAGATCACCGCGCCCCAGGCTATAAATCACCACCAGCAAATGCACCGGCAGCGCCAACAGACCGTAAGCGACCGGCTCCAGCACCACCAGCAACAACCCCAACAGCGCCACCGGCAGCAGCACCAGAATCAGCAAAATCAACCACGGGCGATTGACCATACGCGGGTTGGCTTCAAGCTTGTGCAACTCGGCCACCCAACCGCCATCACGTTGAACCCGATGGCGCAGGGCCGAGAACTTCTCGATCCAGACCGCCAACAGCAACACCAGAAAACTCATTGTGGTTCCTCTTTAGCCAGGGCCGCGCGATAACGCGCCCAGTCGAACGCAGGTCCGGGATCCGTCTTGCGCCCCGGCGCGATGTCGCTATGCCCGCAGATGCGCTGCGCGGTAATGCCCGTAAAAGCGCTTTGCAGTTGCAAGGTCAGGGCCGTCAACGCGTCATATTGAGCATCGGTGAACGGCAGATCATCCGTGCCTTCAAGCTCGATGCCCACGGAAAAATCGTTACAGGTTTCCCGGCCGTCGAAACACGACACACCGGCATGCCAGGCGCGTTCAAGACAAGAGACAAACTGAGTGACGGTGCCGTCACGCTCAATCAGAAAATGCGCAGACACCCGTAGGTCAGCGATCCCTTCAAAGTAGGGATGCTCTGTGACATCCAGCCGGTTCTGGAAAAATTCCTGCACCTTGCCGGTGGCAAACTGCGCCGGCGGCAGACTGATGTTGTGGATCACCAGCAGGGAAATTTCGCCCGTGGGGCGCGCATTGAAGTTGGGTGAAGGGCAAACGTTCACGCCCTGACACCAACCGCTCGCGGGGTCCAACTGCATACAGGTTCCTTCAACGACGACTGTGTTGGTGCCCAGTATGCCGCGATAGACCCTCGGCGCGCGATCACTTGCCGCGATTGAGCCGCCGCAGGTTGCCGACCACCGACTCCAGGGCCCGATCGAACAGCAAGGTGTCGTCGAGGGTGCGCACCGCGCCACGACGGAAATCCAGTGCCAGCCCGGTACGGCTGCGCTCCAGCACTTTCATGCCGGTGCGGTTGACGAAAATGTACTTGCCCGTGGCTTCGATGATCGCGGCGAGCTTGCAGCGCAGGGTGTTTTCCTCATCTTCCTGAAATTCGACCCAGCAGCCCGCGTGCAACTGATCGACCTGAAGCAGGCCCGGATCATCCGCCGGCAAGCGCACCGAGACCGATTCCACCGGCCCTTCGTCGGCGGTGAGCAGCACGATTTCTTCGCGCACTTCAACCATCAGCGGCGCATCGGCAGGACGGGTGGCAGCCGGTGCCTGGTCCGCTCGTTCGAACAGTTGAACGTGCAAGCCTTCCAGCTCGCTGAAAAACTCTCCGGTGGCGAACGGATCGAACGCCGAACTGCTCAACCCGTCGCGCAAGGACTTGAGCAACCCCGGCACCAGCGCCAACAGGCGCAGGCTTGCGTCAGCGTCGTCATGGCGCTGCACGCTCCAGATCAATTGCTCCATGGTTTGCACATCCGCATGCCACTCGGCGGACTGATCGCCGTGCTTGAGGCAGGTCAGCAGCAGCACCTGGCTCCAGGCGTCCTGAACAAACGCCACCACCCGTTGCGGCAGCACTTTGCCCAACAACGCCTGATTCAACGCCAGCTCGACGCGTTGCCGGGCCAGTTCGGTTTTGGCGCGGCCCTCTTCGGCGTCGCGGGTACGCTGCTCCAACAAATCGCTGCGACGACGCTCGTCGCTGGTGAACGCCAGAAAATCCGCCAGCAATTCGGAGAAGATCGCCGGATCGTCGACAAAGTCGTTCAACAAACGCTGCACCACTTGCTCGATGCGCAGGTACAGGCTGTCGCGCTCATGGTCATCGCACTCGCCCCAGCCCAAGGCCGCGGCGGCGATTTCGTTGAGCAGACGGCGGGCCGGGTGACTGCTGCGGCTGAAGAAACTCTTGTCGATCACGGCCACTTTCAGCATCGGGATCTGCAAGCGCCCGATCAGCGCCTTGAGAGAATCCGGCAGATTGCGGTCATCGAGGATGCATTCGAAGAGCATGGCGATCAGGTTGATCACATCTTCGTCAGCGACGCCGACTACACGCGACTTGCCACTTTTGACGCTGACCCGGGTCAGCAGTTGCTCAAGCTGGTTTCGCAGGTCGAATTCGTCCTGGACCGCCGGAGCCGGCACGTACTGCTGCAAGTGCGAGAGCAGCCGCAGCAGGTCGCGGGTGGATATCGGTTGCGTCTGAGCACTGGTTTCCAGCGTTGGCGCGACACTGCCACGCACGTGGAGCAGCAATTCCTGCAATGCCGCGAACACTTCCTGCACGCTGTCGTCGATTGGCGTGCTGTCCCAACGGTTGCCAGCCTCGTCGGGCTCGGCACGAACACTGGCCTGCGCACGATCAATGGCACGCCGATTCGGGGCCGGCTTCAGGTCGGGCAATATGCCGGTGGCGATCAATATCTGATTGGCTTCGGTGTAGAGCTGATCGGCATCACTGAGCACATAACGCTCGAAAAGCTTGAGGATGATCAACTTGACCTTGATCTCGACCCCCAGGTTACGCCCGGCCTGCATGAAATACTCACAGAGCATCGCCGGGCCCAGGGGATTGCGCGTAGTCACCAGCTGCTTGCCCAGCAACGTGCTGAGCCGGGCGGTCAATTGATCAAGCGCAAAACCGTCGCGGCTCAGCACTTTATTGACCATGGCCTCCACCGCCACGCGACGTTCCAGCTCATCACCGGACTGTTGCGCCTGAATATCGAGGGTCAATGTCTGCGGCAAGACCGTCTGAATACTGCCTGCGAGACCGACAAACGCTTCGAAGAACTGTTCGAGAAACGCCCGCTCGATATTTTTGCGCTTGAGGCGCAAATCGCGCATGGCTTCAAAAAAGATGTTCTGCTCGACGTCATTGCGGGCCCGGTCAGCCATTTCGAACAGCGTGTCGTCGGCGTTATCGAACAACTCCTGCAGAGCATGCCGGAGCTGTTGAGCGGCCTTGTCGCGAACCTGAAGCAGAATCACAGGCAGGCGGGCGAGCGGCGAGTGACTCGCCTGATCGGTAGTTGCCTTGTGCAAAGGCACTACATTCCCGTCGTTGTGCATCCTGGCCTCCTGAAACGGTGATGCTTCGGTTCGGTTGGAAAGATCGAGTACGCCAGCCTCACAGCCGTGCGCAACAGAAGACAATGCCCGCCCGCTGTCATTCAATAATCGGCGAACCAAAGATACGTCAAAGTCATGACGTCAAATGCAAGGCGCATTATCTTGCAAAAGATGTCCCGTATGCCAGCAGACTCTGTGTTTCTCTTTGAAATAGACGCCTGCAAAGGACCGCTGCTGAACCTCGCTGGCTCAAGAGATTCGACCAAATGCAGGTTCCGGAACGACTGGAAGGTCGCGCGCGCCTTGGGTTGCCCCGCGCCATGGCCCTATAATCGAGCCACTTTGTTTGTGGAGTCCGTTATGCCGAATCTACGTCTCGCCGATCTGACCGCCGAAATCGAAGCCAACGTACGCCGTGCGTTGCGCGAAGACATCGGCAGCGGCGACATCACCGCGCAGCTGATCCCGGCCGAACGCCTGGCCAAAGCCACCATCATCACGCGCGACGCCGCGGTCATCGCCGGCACCGCCTGGGTTGACGCGGTTTTCCGGCAACTGGACCCGCGGGTTGCCGTGCATTGGCAGGTGGCCGATGGCGAACGGGTGAAGTCCAATCAAGTGCTGTTCCACCTCGAAGGCCCTGCCCGCTCCCTGCTCACAGGCGAGCGCAGTGCGCTGAATTTCCTGCAATTGCTTTCCGGTGTGGCCACTCGTGCGCAATACCTGGCGGATTTCGTCGCCGAGACGCAGGTGAAGCTGCTCGACACCCGCAAAACCCTGCCGGGGCTGCGCCTGGCGCAAAAGTACGCCGTGACCTGCGGCGGCTGCCACAACCACCGCATCGGCCTGTACGACGCCTTCCTGATCAAGGAAAACCACATTGCTGCCAGCGGCGGCATCCCTGAAGCGATCAACGCCGCGCACAAGATCGCCCCGGGCAAACCGGTGGAGATCGAAGTGGAAAGCCTAGATGAGTTGAAAGAAGCGCTTGCGGCGGGTGCCGACATCATCATGCTCGACGAGTTGAGCCTTGATGACATGCGCGAGGCCGTGCGCCTGAATGGCGGCAAGGCAAAACTGGAAGCCAGCGGCGGCATCAACGAAAGCACGCTGCTGCCGATCGCCGAAACCGGGGTGGATTACATTTCGATTGGTGCGATGACCAAGGACGTGAAGGCTGTCGATCTGTCGATGCGGCTCAGCCTCTGAAATTTCCTGAACGACATGAAACTGTAGGAGCCGGCTTGCTGGCGATCCAGGCGACGCGGTTTACCCGTTACGCCGCCTTCGCCAGCAAGCCGGCTCCTACATGGGTCAGACCACCAGATTATTCATCTCGCAGTACTCTTCCCACTCGACGCCCAATACCTCGGCCGCCTCTTTGTGCAGCACCAGTCGCGCCGCTTCAAACTCTTCCGGGCTCGAGGTGTACTTGAGCGTCAGCTCCCACGGCTGCAGGCCCTGGGCTTCTGCTTCATCCTCGAACGCCCATTGAATCTGGTCTTTCTGATCGTCGGCGGGCAAGTCCTTGATCTCTTCCAGCAGTTGGGGCGCGTCCAGCACGTACTTCTTCAGCGCTTCTTCGTGCCTGGCTTCCTGGGTCAATTCTTTAACGGTCATTTCGTTCTCGCTGATCGGGGGAATGGAAGATGGATCTGGATCATCAAGGATCTCTCTGACGCAAAAAACCGTGTGAAGCCCGGTTTGTCTGGCCTTCAGAACCATTCGTGGATCATTTGAAAACTGCAGGGTGATGCTCGTGCAATGTCCGAATATAGGACGTTTGGAAGACGATTTATATGGACTTTTACATCAAATCTACAAAAAAAATGCCGAGCGGTTTTTCTGAAAATATTCCCTCGCCACACAGGAACAACCTTCAAAAAGCAAAGTCATAGCGATGTGCCATCTAGGCACTTCACAAGGAACTCAGGTGATGCGCATTTTCAAGAAGCTTCCGTCTACCCTGTTGGCAACAGGCATGGCCGCCCTTTTTCTTGGCAACATGGCAATGGCCAATACGGCCCAAGCCGGTCTGGAGTTCGCCTCAGACAACCCTTCCTCCACCGACAGCTTCCTCGTCTTTCACAGACTGTATGGTAAAGACGTCATGGTCAGGAGCAATCTCAGTGTCGAGGGTGTAGAAACACTGCAACGCACCGCTAAAACCAACACGGATGACATCAAGGAACTCAAGAATCTCCTCGAAGCGCAGGCTCGTCTCATCGAGGAACTCAAGCGCAACAACGGAACAAGCTCCAGTTCGAGTGCCAGTGAGATAACCAACCTCAAACGCACTGCCACCGAACAGGACAAGGACCTGAAAGAACTCACCAAGCAATTGGAAGAGTTCAAACGCAACAGTGGTTCGAGTTCCAGCTCCAGTTCCAGCGAAGTGGCCAACCTCAAGCGCACGCTCACTGAACAGGAAACCGGCCTGAGAAACCTCGCCAAAGCAGTGGACGAACTCAAGCGCAACAGCAGCTCGAACTCCGGTTCAAGCGCCAGTTCCAGCGAAGTGAGCGACCTCAAGCGCACGGTCAGTGAACAGGACAACGGCCTGAAAAACCTCGCTAAAGCGGTGGACGATCTCAAGCGCAGCAGCAGCAGCTCGAATTCCGGCTCAAGCGCCAGTTCCAGCGAAGTGAGCGACCTCAAGCGCACGGTCAGTGAACAGGACAACAGCCTGAAAAAGCTCGCCAGCCAAATGGACGATCTCAAGCGCAGCAGCGGCTCGAACTCCAGTTCAAGCTCCAGCTCCAGCGAAGTGAGCGACCTCAAGCGCACCGTCAGCGCACAGGACAACGACTTGAAAAGGCTCGCCAGTCAGGTGGAAGACTTGAAACGTAGCGCCGGGTCGAGCTCCAGCGCGAGTTCCAGCGACCTGTCCAGCCTCAAGCGGGACGTCAGCAATCAGGACAGCCAACTGGATCAGCTGAAACGCGCCGTGGATGATCTGAGAAGCAAGGTGAAATAACAGGGGATGGTGCCCGAGACAGGAATCGAACCTGCGACCTTCGCGTTACGAGTGCGCTGCTCTACCGGCTGAGCTACACGGGCGGTGAGCTAAACCTAGCATCGAGATTGGAAGCGGGCAAATCCACAAACCGTTTCCAGTTTTCGCAGACAAAAAAATGCCCCGCAGTTTTCACTGCGGGGCATTTTTTATAACGTTGAAGCGGTCAGGCGTGGGGAGTGATTAAACGCCCGAAGCCTTGGCTGCTGCTACGTCTTTGATGGAGAGCTTGATACGGCCGCGGTTGTCCACGTCCAGTACCAGCACTTCCACTTCCTGGCCTTCTTTCAGGATGTCGGTCACTTTCTCAACGCGAGCATCGCTCAGCATCGAGATGTGAACCAGACCGTCCTTGCCCGGCAGGATGTTGACGAATGCGCCGAAGTCGACGATGCGCTCAACTTTACCGACGTAGATCTTGCCGATTTCAGCTTCTGCGGTGATGCCCAGAACGCGCTGACGTGCTGCTTCAGCCGCTTCCTTGGTTTCGCCGAAGATCTTGATCGAGCCGTCGTCTTCGATGTCGATCGAAGCCTTGGTCTCTTCACAGATCGCACGAATGGTCGCGCCGCCTTTACCGATGACATCACGGATTTTGTCGGTGTCGATTTTCATCGCGATCATGGTCGGAGCGTTTTCCGACAGTTCGGTACGCGACTGGCCAATGATCTGGTTCATCTGACCGAGGATGTTCAGGCGCGCTTCCAGGGCTTGGCCCAGAGCGATCTCCATGATTTCTTCGGTGATGCCTTTGATCTTGATGTCCATCTGCAGCGCGGTAACACCTTTGGCGGTACCAGCTACTTTGAAGTCCATGTCGCCGAGGTGGTCTTCGTCACCCAGGATGTCGGTCAGGACAGCGAATTTCTCGCCTTCCTTAACCAGACCCATCGCGATACCGGCAACGGGTGCCTTCATCGGAACGCCAGCGTCCATCAGGGCCAGGGAAGCGCCGCAGACCGAAGCCATGGAGCTCGAACCGTTGGATTCGGTGATTTCCGATACAACACGGATGGTGTACGGGAACACGTCGGCAGCAGGCAGCATGGCCTGAACCGAACGGCGGGCCAGACGGCCGTGACCGATTTCGCGACGACCAGCGCCACCCATGCGACCACACTCACCTACCGAGAACGGAGGGAAGTTGTAGTGCAGCATGAACGGGTCTTTTTTCTCGCCTTCCAGGGTGTCCAGCAGTTGTGCGTCACGGGCGGTGCCCAGTGTTGCAACGACCAGAGCCTGGGTTTCGCCACGGGTGAACAGAGCCGAACCGTGGGTCTTTGGCAGAACACCGACTTCGATGTTCAAAGGACGTACGGTCTTGGTGTCGCGGCCGTCGATACGTGGCTTGCCGTTAACGATGTTTTCGCGAACGGTGCGGTATTCGATTTCGCCGAAAGCAGCTTTGACTTCGCTGGAAGAAGGCTGGCCTTCTTCACCGGACAGCTTGGCAACTACCTGGTCCTTCAGTTCACCCAGGCGAGCGTAACGGTCGGCCTTGATGGTGATGGTGTAAGCCTGGGAGATCGCGTCGCCGAACTCGGCACGGATAGCGCCCAGCAGAGCAGTGGCTTCTGGTTGTGGAGCCCAGGTCCAGGTCGGCTTGGCAGCTTCGGCGGCCAGTTCCTTGACGGCGTTGATCACCACCTGGAACTCGTCGTGAGCAAACAGTACCGCGCCCAGCATCTGGTCTTCGGTCAGCTCTTTGGCTTCCGATTCAACCATCAGAACGGCTTCCGAAGTACCGGCAACGACCATGTCCAGGCTCGATGCTTTCAGTTGTTCGTAAGTCGGGTTCAGCAGGTAACCGGTGCTTTCGTGGAACGCAACGCGGGCAGCGCCGATCGGGCCATCGAAAGGAATGCCGGAGATGGCCAGCGCAGCCGAGGTACCGATCATCGCAGCGATGTCCGGATCGGTCTTCTTGCTGGTGGAAACGACGGTGCAGACAACCTGCACTTCGTTCATGAAGCCTTCCGGGAACAGCGGACGGATCGGACGGTCGATCAGTCGGGAAGTCAGGGTTTCTTTCTCGGAAGGACGGCCTTCGCGCTTGAAGAAACCGCCAGGGATCTTACCGGCAGCGTAAGTCTTTTCCTGGTAGTGAACGGACAGAGGGAAGAAGCCCTTGCCTGGATCGGCTTGCTTGGCACCGACTACGGTCACCAATACGCTGACGTCGTCGTCAACGGTGACCAATACTGCGCCGGAGGCCTGACGGGCGATACGGCCAGTCTCGAGGGTAACGGTCGACTGACCGAACTGGAATTTTTTGATTACCGGGTTCACGGTGTCCTACCTTCTTTTGTGGCTCTTGGGGAACTTGTCTTCTTGCGAAATTCTTGGGCAATGTCGGGAATCGGCCCAACGCCTGTCCAGGGTAAAACGGTGTATCCAGATAAAACTTGAGGCTGGGAGCCTGCCATGCACCAGCGGGAAACCCACTGATGCACGGCAGACAACCAACCTCTAGCGCAATCGCTTATTAGCGACGCAGACCCAGGCGACCGATCAGAGTCTGATAACGACCCAGATCCTTGCCTTTCAGGTAGTCCAGCAGCTTACGACGCTGGTTTACCATGCGGATCAGACCACGACGGGAGTGGTGATCTTTACCGTTGGCCTTGAAGTGACCTTGCAGCTTGTTGATGTTGTGGGTCAGCAGTGCAACTTGCACTTCTGGCGAACCAGTGTCACCAACAGCTTGCTGGTAGTCAGCTACGATTTGAGCTTTTTCTTGAACGTCGAGAGCCATGAGGCAATCCTTTTATCAGGAAACTGTTTCAAAGAAACAGTTTCAACAGGCCAGGGACAAATCCCTGTATCTAAAAATGAGTAGTGACCGTGCCTGTTAACAGCCACCCTCGTCCGGTCATTCTGACCGAATCAGTCGACGCGGCGCGATGCGCCCGTCTTCGCTCACTTCACCGATACCGATGAAGCGACCATTGTGATCCTGTACCCGTACCATGCCGAACTTCGGAGCATCCGGGGCGCGAACCGGCTGGCCGTTGAGCCAGTAGAACGCGCTCGCTTCCGAGAACTGCAGCAGTGGCCAATCCAGCAGGCCGCTGTCCGATGGCATCAGGAAGCGGTCGACCGCTTCGTTGCCGCCTTCGGCATGTACCGCTTCCAGCTCTTCAAGCGTGACAGTCTGCGCCAGCGTGAAAGGCCCGGCCTGGGTACGTCGCAATTCAGCAACGTAAGCGCCACAACCGAGTTGCTCACCGATATCCTCCACCAGGGTGCGGATATAGGTGCCTTTGCTGCAATCCACCGCAAGCCGCGCAGTATCACCTTCAAAGGCCAGCAATTCCAAGCGCGCAATAGTAACAGAACGCGGTTCGCGCTCCACTACTTCGCCTGCACGTGCCAGCTTGTACAGCGGCTGGCCATCACGCTTGAGCGCTGAGTACATCGGCGGTATCTGACTGATTTGCCCACGAAATTTCGGCAGTACCGCTTCGACATCGGATCGACCAACGGTCACCGGGCGCTCCTGCAAAACTTCACCTTCGGCATCCGCCGTGGTGGTGGTTTTGCCCAGTTGCGCCAGGGTTTCATAACCCTTGTCGGAATCGAGCAGGTATTGCGAGAACTTGGTCGCCTCACCGAAGCACAACGGCAACACGCCGGTGGCCAGCGGATCAAGACTGCCGGTGTGCCCGGCCTTCTCGGCGTTCAGCAACCAGCGAACCTTCTGCAACGCCGCGTTGGAGGTGAACCCCAGCGGTTTGTCGAGCAGGATAATGCCGCTGACGTTACGACGGATACGTTTGACCTGAGCCACCGATTACTCCTTGGTGTCTTCGACTTCTGCCGCAACCGGGTGCTGATTGTCTTCAGCCACCGCACGCTCGATCAGGGCCGACAGGTGCGCACCACGCACGACGCTTTCGTCGTAGTGGAAGTGCAACTGCGGAACGCTGCGCAACTTCATTTCGCGGGCCAACTGCATACGCAGGAAACCGGCGGCGGAGTTGAGCACCTTGATGCTTTGCGCGATATCTTCGGCGCTGTCCTGGCCCATCACGGTGATGAAAATCTTGGCGTGACCGACGTCACGACTGACTTCAACAGCGGTAATGGTGACCAGGCCTACGCGCGGATCTTTGACTTCACGACGGATCAGTTGTGCCAGCTCACGCTGCATCTGATCGCCGATACGCTGGGTACGGCTATATTCTTTTGCCATGTCTTGTTACCTGTAACTGCCTCACGGTGAAACCCGTGGGGTCTGAAAGCGGCAAACGCCCGGCCTGACAAAAGCCAGACCGGGCGTTGCGTTTAGAGTCCTGACGCTGTGCCGCGCATTTGCATGCAGCGGCCCATCGTGGCCCTTGAAGTGCGCGAGTTAGAGGCTGCGAGCAACCTGAACCTTCTCGAAGACTTCGATCTTGTCACCGACTTTGACGTCGTTGTAGCTCTTCACGCCGATACCGCATTCCATGCCGGCACGTACTTCGGAAGCGTCATCCTTGAAGCGGCGCAGGGATTCCAGCTCGCCTTCGAAGATAACGATGTCTTCACGCAGTACACGGATTGGACGGTTACGGTGAACAACACCTTCGATAACCATGCAACCGGCGATCGCGCCAAACTTCGGCGAACGGAACACGTCACGCACTTCGGCCACACCCAGGATATTCTCGCGAACATCACTGCCGAGCATACCGGTCAGGGCTTTCTTGACGTCTTCGATGATGTCGTAGATCACGTTGTAGTAACGCATATCCAGACCTTCCTGCTCGACGATCTTGCGAGCGCCGGCATCGGCACGCACGTTGAAGCCGAACAGTACAGCGTTGGAGGCCAGTGCCAGGTTAGCGTCGGACTCGGTGATACCACCGACACCGCCACCGACAACACGCACTTGCACTTCGTCGTTACCCAGACCATTCAAGGCACCGTTCAACGCTTCCAGCGAACCACGGACGTCGGATTTGAGGACGATGTTGAGCGTCTTCTTCTCTTCCTGACCCATGTTCTCGAAGATGTTTTCAAGCTTGCCGGCGTGAGCACGGGCCAGCTTGACTTCGCGGAACTTGCCTTGACGGAACAGAGCCACTTCACGGGCTTTCTTCTCGTCGGCAACCACGCTCATCTCGTCGCCAGCATCCGGCGTACCGTCCAGGCCGAGGATCTCGACAGGGATGGAAGGACCGGCTTCTTTGATTGGCTTGCCGTTCTCGTCGAGCATGGCACGTACACGGCCATAGTTCGAACCGACCAGGACCATGTCGCCTTGGCGCAGGGTACCGTCTTGAACCAGAACGGTAGCAACCGGGCCACGACCTTTGTCGAGACGCGATTCAACCACAACGCCACGACCCGGAGCCGACGGAGTTGCTTTCAGTTCGAGAACTTCAGCTTGCAGCAGAACAGCTTCGAGCAACTCGTCCACGCCAGTACCGACTTTCGCCGAAACCGATACGAACGGGGTGTCGCCGCCCCACTCTTCCGAAGTCACGCCGTGAACCGACAGTTCGCTACGGATGCGATCGAGATCGGCGCCCGGCTTGTCGATTTTGTTCACAGCTACAACCAGCGGAACACCGGCAGCCTTGGCGTGCTGAACGGCTTCAACGGTCTGCGGCATCACGCCGTCGTCCGCTGCAACCACCAGGATCACGATATCGGTCGCCTTGGCACCACGAGCACGCATGGCGGTAAACGCGGCGTGACCAGGGGTGTCGAGGAAGGTGACCATGCCGCGTTCGGTTTCAACGTGGTACGCGCCGATGTGCTGGGTGATACCGCCGGCTTCGCCAGCAGCAACCTTGGCACGACGGATGTAGTCGAGCAGCGAGGTCTTACCGTGGTCAACGTGGCCCATTACGGTCACGACCGGAGCACGGGAGAACGCTTCACCTTCAAACTTCAGGGACTCGGCCAGGGAATCTTCCAGGGCGGTGTCGCTGACCAGGGTCACTTTGTGGCCCAGCTCTTCGGCAACCAGTTGGGCAGTTTCCTGATCCAGTACCTGGTTGATGGTCGCTGGGGTACCCAGTTTGAACATGAACTTGATGATTTCAGCAGCCTTGACCGACATCTGCTGGGCGAGATCGCCAACAGTGATGGTCTCGCCGATCTTCACTTCGCGCACTACAGGGCCGGTTGGGCTCTGGAAACCGTGAGCGTTGCGTTTCTTCAGCTTGGCCTTGCCGCGACCACCACGACGGAAGCCATCGCTTTCTTCGTCGGTAGTACGTGGCGCAACACGTGGAGCAGGCGCTTTCTCTTTAACCGAAGCACGATGCGGAGCGTTTTTACGCTCGCCATCGCCACTGCCACGACGATTGTTATCGTCGGCACGTGGTTTGTCCGGACGGCGCTGTTCGTTCTGCTTGTTGCGAACATCAGCAGACGGAGCTGGAGCAGCTGCAACCACCGGAGCGCTTTCACGCACTGGCTCGGCAACGGCAACCGGCGCTGCAACAGCGTCGTTGGTAGCGGTTTGCGCAGCAGCAGGCTGGCGACGCGCTTCTTCTTCGGCGCGACGCTTGGCTTCTTCTTCAGCCTTCTGACGAGCAGCATTTTCTACTGCGCGACGTTCATCCAGTTCGCGTTTGCGCTCGGCTTCGATTTCTTCCGGGCTGCGCTGTACGAAAACTTTCTTTTTACGGACTTCAACACTGATGCTTTTGCTGCCAGCAACACGCAGGGTGCTGGTGGTTTTACGCTGCAGTGTGATCTTGCGTGGTTCTTCCACTTTCGCCTTGTGGCTGCTTTTCAAGTGAGTCAGCAAAGATTGCTTCTCACTGTCAGTCACATGTTCTTCGGCGGCGGTGTGCGGCAGACCTGCCTCACGCATCTGCTGCAACAGGCGCTCTACCGGTGTTTTGACCTCATCGGCCAGTTGTTTCACCGTGACTTGCGTCATGCACTTCTCTCCTCAGGCCGCGCCTAATTACTCGAACCAGTGGGCTCGGGCGGCCATGATCAACTTGCCGGCACGATCATCGTCAATGCCGTCGATGTCGAGCAGGTCGTCAATAGACTGCTCGGCCAGGTCTTCGCGGGTAATTACGCCGCGCACCGCCAGTTCCATCGCCAAATCCTTGTCCATACCCTCAAGCGAGAGCAGGTCTTCGGCCGGATGGGCGTCTGCCAGCTTTTCCTCAGTAGCGATGGCTTTGGTCAACAAACGATCCTTGGCACGAGCGCGAAGCTCGTTGACGGTTTCTTCGTCAAAGCCGTCGATGTTGAGCATTTCTTCCAACGGTACGTAGGCAATCTCTTCCAGGCTGGTGAAGCCTTCATCTACCAGCACCTGTGCCAGGTCTTCGTCGACTTCCAGCTCGTCGATGAAGTTGCGCAGGATGTCGCCGGTTTCTGCTTGCTGCTTAGCCTGGATGTCCGATTCGGTCATCACGTTCAGGGTCCAGCCAGTCAACTGGCTAGCCAGACGCACGTTCTGACCACCGCGACCGATGGCCTGAGCCAGATTGTCTGCGCCAACGGCGATGTCCATTGCATGGGCATCTTCGTCAACGATAATTGCCGCAACCTCAGCCGGGGACATGGCGTTGATTACGAACTGAGCCGGGTTGTCGTCCCACAGGACGATATCAACACGCTCACCGCCCAACTCACCCGACACTGCCTGGACGCGCGAACCGCGCATACCGATGCAAGCGCCCTGCGGGTCGATGCGTTTGTCCTTGGAGCGGACCGCGATCTTGGCGCGCGAACCCGGGTCACGGGAGGCAGCCATTACTTCGATCAGGCCTTCAGCGATTTCCGGCACTTCGATGCGGAACAACTCGATCAGCATTTCCGGCGCGGTACGCGACAGGATCAGCTGCGGGCCGCGGTTCTCGGTGCGGATTTCCTTGAGCAGCGCACGCAGACGCACGCCAACCCGGAAGGTTTCGCGAGAGATGATGTCTTCACGAGCCAGCAACGCTTCAGCGTTGTTGCCCAGGTCGACGATCACATTGTCGCGGGTCACTTTCTTCACGGTGCCGGAGATGATTTCCCCCAGGCGCTCGCGATAGGCGTCAACGACTTGAGCGCGCTCGGCTTCGCGAACTTTCTGCACGATGACTTGCTTGGCAGTCTGTGCAGCAATGCGGCCGAACTCGATGGATTCGATTTTTTCTTCGACTACATCACCAACCTGGGCACCAGGATGCGTTTCGGCAACCTTGCTCGGCCAGGTTTCGATGGCCGGATCGTCCAGGTCTGCTTCTTCGACAACCGTCCAGCGACGGAAGGTCTCGTAAGCACCGGTGTGGCGATTGATTTCCACACGCAGATCGACTTCGTCCTCGAAACGCTTTTTGGTAGCAGTGGCCAGAGCCAGCTCCAGCGCTTCAAAAATTACGTTTGCCGGTACGCCCTTTTCATTGGATACCGACTCAACAACCAGCAGTACTTCTTTGCTCATCGTACGCCTCGCCTTTCGCAAGCCATTGGATCCGCGGGATCCGCGTCTCAGTCAAAACTGGGAATAATGTTGGCCTTGTCGATCATATCGATCGGCAACAGGAACTCGTGGTCTTCTACCTGCACCACGACATCCTGCTCTTCTACACCGCGCAGAAGGCCCTGAAAGTTGCGTCGCCCTTCAAAAGGCGAGCGCAGCCTGATCTTCACTTGTTCACCGGCAAATTTTGCAAACTGCTCAATAGTGAACAGCGGGCGTTCCATGCCAGGCGAGGAAACTTCAAGGGTGTACTCAACGGCGATTGGATCTTCAACATCCAGGACACCGCTGATCTGACGGCTGACGATGGCGCAATCGTCCACCAGCACGCCGCCTTCTTTATCAATATAAACGCGCAACATTGAGTGGCGACCTTGAGCCGAAAACTCAATACCCCAGCATTCATAGCCTAGGGCCACGACCACCGGGGCCAACAAGGCCTGCAACTCTTCTAGCTTGCTCGACACCTGAACCCCCTCGTGCATGTATGTGCATGCTATGCAAAATAAAAAAATGGGCGAAACGCCCATCCTTGAAACGCCGTCGAACAGCGGCGTAGAAAGTGTCCAGCTAACAAAAAGCCCCTTAAAAGGGGCTCCTTAAACTGGTTGCGGGGGCCGGATTTGAACCGACGACCTTCGGGTTATGAGCCCGACGAGCTACCAGACTGCTCCACCCCGCGACAAAGCTGGGGCGGAAGTATACGACCGATCCCTGACAGGGTCAATGTAACCTTCCACCTACAAGAAAGCCCGCAACAGCGGGCTCTCCTGATAATTGGTACCGAGAAGGGGACTCGAACCCCTACACCCTATGGGCACAACCACCTCAAGGTTGCGTGTCTACCAATTCCACCACCTCGGCAATACTACGTTTGAAACCCTTCTTACTTCTGCTCTTGAGCTGGAGGTACGTCAGTCGCTGGAGTAGCCGACTTTTGCTCTTGAAGCACCGGTACATCATCAGAAGCCGGTTGTTGCTTTGGAACTTCCAACACTGCTGGATTTGGCAAACCTACTTGAGTCAGCTGGTGAGCCTTCTCTTTAGCAAAGTAACCTAACCCTAAGCTGGTTATGAAGAAACCGGCGGCAAGTATAGCAGTAAACTTACTAAGAAAGGTAGAGGAACCTTGGCTTCCGAACACAGTATTTGAAGCACCTGCTCCGAAAGACGCGCCAGCATCCGCACCCTTACCCTGCTGCAGCAATACCAGAGCAACTACGCCCAATGCACCCAGCAGATGAAAAACGACTACGACTGTTTCCAGCATTTTTTCAGTTTCCCGCGGCGCGACAAATCGCACCGAACTCATCTGCATTCAGGGAAGCTCCACCAATGAGCCCCCCATCGATATCCGGCATGCCGAACAGTTCGACCGCATTGGCCGCCTTCACGCTGCCGCCGTATAGAAGCCGCACACCTTGTGCGACCTCAGAATTCTCTGCCGCCAACTGAGCGCGAATGGCTGCGTGCACATCCTGCGCCTGTTGCGGCGAAGCAGTCAGCCCGGTGCCAATGGCCCAGACCGGCTCGTAAGCAATGACTGCATTTGCAAAAGCACCAACACCCAGCTCCTCAATGATACTGCCAAGCTGACGCCCGACAACCTCAAGAGTTTTTCCAGCTTCGCGTTGCTCCAGGGTCTCCCCTATACACAACACTGGAATCAAGCCACATGCCTGTGCCGCTGCGAACTTGCGAATCAGCATTCCGTCCTGCTCGCCCATTTGGCGGCGCTCGGAATGCCCGACAAGTACAAAGGTACAACCTGCATCCACCAACTGACTCGGTGCAACTTCGCCGGTCAAAGCACCTTGCATGGATTCCACTGCAGAGTTCTGCGCGCCGACCGAAATCGACTTGCCTTTCAAACCATCAATCACTTGATTGATATGCAGGAAAGGCGGGAATACCGCGACATCAACACCGCTCGGCAAGGCCAAATGACTCAGGCCGTTGATCAGCTCAGCGACGCTGGCGCGGGTACCGTGCATCTTCCAGTTACCAGCTACCATAGGGCGACGCATGCTGTACCTCGTCGGTCAAAGTGGGCGCAGATGTTACCCAACACAATCATGGCTGGCAAGCCGAATTCAGGCAGAAACTTCAGTAACCAGTTTTGCCAGCTCTTCGGCATAGCCGCGAACTTGTGTTTCGTCCTCGCCTTCGACCATGACACGCACCAACGGCTCGGTGCCGGACTTGCGCAACAGCACGCGCCCACGCCCGGCCATGGCCTTGGTAACGCGCTCGCTGGCCTCTTTGACCGACGGATGATCCAGAGGGCTCGCACCGCCACTGAAACGCACGTTGATCAGCACCTGAGGACACTTGCGCAGCGACTGACGGGCTTGAGCCAGCCCTTCGGAGCGAGTCTGCAATGCCATCAACACCTGCAACGCTGCAATGATCGCATCACCGGTGGTGGTGTGATTGAAGCAGACGATATGACCCGAGTTCTCACCACCGACCAGCCAGTTGCGCTCCAGCAGATCCGCGATCACATAACGGTCGCCGACGTTGGCACGCACAAACGGAATCGACAGATCTGCCAGGGCCAGCTCCAGCCCCAGGTTACTCATCAATGTTCCGACCACACCGCCTTTCAGCAGATCACGCTCATGCAAGTCGCGGGCGATGATGAACAGCAGCTCGTCACCATCGACAACAGCACCCGTGTGATCGACCATCAGGACCCGGTCGCCATCACCATCGAACGCAATACCGAGATCAGCATGTTCGGCAAGAACGGCAGCCTGCAACTGCCCCATATGGGTCGAACCGCAGTTGTCATTGATGTTCAGGCCATTTGGCTGCGCTGAAAGCACAACAACCTCGGCGCCCAACTCGCGGAACACACTCGGTGCCACTTTGTAGGTCGCACCGTGAGCGCAATCGATCACGATCTTCAGGCCCGTAAAGCTGGTGCCGGTCGGCACGCTGCTCTTGCAGAATTCAATATAACGGCCCGAAGCATCGTTGATTCGCGACACTTTGCCGATCTTGCTCGACTCAACCACGGTCATCGGGGTGTCGAGCAACTCTTCGATCATATGCTCGACTTCATCCGGCAGCTTGGTGCCCTTGCCGGAGAAAAACTTGATGCCGTTGTCATCGTGAGGATTGTGCGAGGCACTGATCACGATGCCTGCTTCGGCATGGAACGTACGCGTCAGGTAGGCGATGGCCGGCGTCGGCATCGGGCCCAGGAGCATCACGTCGGCACCCGCCGAAGTCAGCCCGGCCTCGAGCGCCGATTCAAACATGTATCCCGAGATCCGGGTGTCCTTGCCTACCAACACTTTGCAGGCGCCCATTTTGCGGAACGCCATGCCCGCAGCCCAGCCGAGCTTGAGCATGAATTCAGGGGTAATCGGGTACACGCCGACCCGACCACGAATACCGTCGGTGCCAAAATATTTCTTAGTCATAAGTGCTCCATCATTCTTATTCGGCTGATTCCACTGCGGCGATCATCCGCACCACATCGACGGTTTCGGCCACATCATGGACGCGCAATATACGCGCCCCCTTGAATGAAGCCAGCGCCGCGAGTGCCAAACTGCCATGCAGTCGCTCACCGACCGGGCGATTCAAGGCCTGACCTATCATGCTCTTTCGCGAAACCCCGACCAACAGGGGCCGCCCCAAGGCATGCAGGACTTCCATATGTTTGAACAAGCTCAGGTTGTGCTGCAAGGTTTTGGCGAAGCCGAAACCCGGATCCAGGATGATCCGCTCAGCCGGAATTCCGACTGACGCACACTGCGCCATGCGCTCGACAAGAAACTCGCCAACCTCTCGGGTGACATCCTGATAATGCGGATTGTCCTGCATGTCGCCCGGCTCACCGAGCATATGCATCAGACAGACCGGCAGACCAGTGGCGGCCGCCGCATCCAGAGCACCCTCTCGTCGCAACGAGCGGACGTCATTGATCAAACCCGCACCCAGCCGCGCCGCCTCACGCATGACAGCTGGCGTGGAGGTATCGACCGAGATAATCACATCCAGCTCGCGGTTGATGCGCTCGACGATCGGCGCCACGCGCTCCAGTTCTTCGAGCGGCGAAACCGCCCTGGCACCGGGCCGGGTCGACTCACCACCGACATCAATCAGCGTCGCGCCGGCCTGCACCATGGCTTCGGCGTGGCGCAAGGCCGCATCGAGCTGGCTGTATTGGCCGCCATCGGAAAAGGAATCAGGGGTGACATTGAGAATGCCCATGACATGCGTCTGGGCCAAATCAAGAACCCGGTTGCCGCAAGGCAACCGGGTCGAGGACTGAACAGAAGTCATTTCAAACCTTAAACGTCAGCAGCCGGACCGCCGATCGGTGTTTCCGGGCGCTCATCCTGTACCACCGGAGGCGTTCCGGAGGTACCGGTGCCGCCCGACCAGTCGCGAGGTTCGCGAGGCGTACGACCCGCCATGATGTCGTCGATCTGATCGGCATCGATCGTTTCGTACTTCATCAGGGCATCAGCCATGGCGTCGAGCTTGTCACGGTTATCCGTGAGGATCTGTTTGGCCGTGCCATAGCACTGGTCAATGATGCTGCGCACTTCGGAGTCGATCAGCTTGGCTGTCTCACCGGAGAAGCTTGCACTCTGACCACCGCCGCCGCGACCGAGGAACACTTCGCCCTCTTCTTCGGCGTACATCAACGGACCGAGTTTCTCCGACAGCCCCCACTTGGTCACCATGTTCCGTGCAATCTGACTGGCACGCATGATGTCGTTGGATGCACCGGTGGTGACACCGTCAAAGCCCAAAGTCATCTCTTCAGCGATACGGCCGCCGTACAGCGAGCAGATCTGGCTGATCAACGCACGCTTGGACAGGCTGTAGCGATCTTCTTCAGGCAGGAACATGGTCACACCCAGCGCACGACCGCGCGGGATGATCGACACTTTGTAGACCGGATCATGCTCAGGCACGACGCGACCAACAATGGCATGGCCTGCTTCGTGATAAGCGGTGTTCTGCTTCTCTTTCTCGGACATGACCATGGATTTGCGCTCGGCGCCCATCATGATCTTGTCTTTCGCCAGTTCGAATTCTTTCATCTCGACAATGCGCTTGCCGGTACGGGCAGCGAACAGCGACGCCTCGTTTACCAGGTTGGCAAGGTCGGCACCGGAGAAACCAGGCGTACCACGAGCGATCACGGCCGGAGCGACGTCGTCACCCATTGGCACTTTGCGCATGTGGACCTTGAGAATTTGCTCGCGACCGCGGATATCCGGCAGCCCGACCACAACCTGACGGTCGAAACGGCCCGGACGCAGCAACGCAGGGTCCAGTACGTCCGGACGGTTGGTTGCAGCGATGACGATGATGCCGTCATTCATTTCGAAGCCGTCCATCTCTACCAGCAACTGGTTGAGAGTCTGCTCACGCTCATCGTGACCACCGCCCATGCCCGCGCCACGATGGCGACCGACGGCGTCGATTTCATCGATGAAGATGATGCATGGCGCGTGTTTTTTGGCTTGTTCGAACATGTCGCGAACACGGCTGGCACCGACACCGACGAACATTTCGACAAAGTCGGAACCGGAAATGGTGAAGAACGGCACCTTGGCTTCACCGGCAATTGCCTTGGCCAGCAAGGTTTTACCAGTACCCGGAGGACCGACCATCAGCACGCCGCGAGGAATGCGGCCGCCCAGACGCTGGAACTTGCCCGGATCGCGGAGGAATTCGACCAGCTCGCCGACTTCTTCCTTGGCTTCGTCGCAACCGGCAACGTCAGCCAGGGTAGTTTTCACCTGGTCTTCGGAGAGCAGGCGCGCCTTGCTCTTGCCGAAGCTCATCGGCCCGCCCTTGCCTCCGGCACCGCCCTGCATCTGCCGCATGAAGAACATGAACACGGCGATGATCACCAGGATCGGGAAGCTCGCGACCAGCAGTTGAGTCCAGATGCTTTGCTGCTCAGGCTGCTTGCCTTCGACTACCACGTGGTTGTCCACGAGATCGCCGATCAGACCGTTGTCCTGGATCGCAGGACGAATGGTCTTGAAGCTGTCGCCATCGTTGCGCTTACCGGTAATCACATAGCCATCAACGGCTACGCGCTCGACCTTGCCATCCTTGACCTGCTGGATGAAGTCGGAATAGTTGAGGGTCTGCGGCTCGTTAGGGCTGGAGAAGTTGTTCATCACTGTCACCAGGACAGCCGCGATGATCAACCACAGGATCAGATTCTTTGCCATATCGTTCAATTAACTACCCTCTGAAGCAAGCGCCGCTAATGGCGCGCGCTTCGCATGATATTCACCGGCCTAACTTACTACATTACCTACAACACTGGCAGGCGCCGTCTGTAACCCTTTGTGAAACACTTCCTACACAATATTCGCTAATTCCCACAAGGCGAAATACGAAAAACCTATCGCCCCGCAAAAAAACCTCGATTTACTCACTACGGCCGCGGTAGCCCCAAGCCAGCATGTATTGCTCGCGGGAACTGCCACGGGAAGAGTCCGGCTTGATCATCTGGACCTTGTCGAATTTCTGACGAGCGTCCTTCACGTAAGCATCAAACCCTTCGCCCTGAAACACCTTGATCACGAAATTACCACCCGGCTTGAGTATCCGGGCAGCCAGATCAAGAGCCAGCTCACATAGAAACATGGCTTTTGGCATGTCCACTTCAGGCGTACCACTCATATTGGGGGCCATATCGGAAATCACAAGGTCCACCTGCGAATTACCGACGGCTTCAAGGATCTGAGCGAGCACTTTGTCCTCGGTGAAGTCACCCTGGATGAAAGTCACGTCCGGAATGCCGTCCATTTCCAGGATGTCCGAGGCGATCAGGCGCCCCTGACCACCGATCAGCCGACTGGTGACCTGCGACCAGCCGCCGGGCGCCGCCCCCAGGTCGACAACGCTCATACCCGGACGGATCAGCTTGTATTTCTCCTGGACCTCCAGAAGCTTGTAACTCGCACGCGAGCGGTAACCATCCTTCTGCGCCTGCTTCACATAGGGATCGTTGACATGTCTTTTCAGCCAACCAAGGCTTGTCTTGGAACGCGCCATTGGGCACCTCGATGATAAGGGTCGTGATTAGTTGGGCGGATCCACGAACCCTCGGGTAAAATGGCCGCCATTTTACAGAATCCAGACGAAAGGGTCAGATTATGCCGCTCACTCAAGAGCAGAAGAAACAGTACAAATCCATTGGCCACCACCTGAAACCAGTTTTGATTGTGGCTGACAACGGTCTGACTGAAGGTGTGCTAGCCGAACTTGAACGCGCTTTGGCGGATCACGAGCTGATCAAAATCAAGCTCAACATCCTCGATCGCGAATCGCGCCTGGCGTCCATTGCAGAACTCTGCAAGGTCGGCAAAGCGGATCTGGTTCAAGTCATCGGCAAGATGGCACTGATTTACCGCAAGAACTTCAGCGTCAACAAGCAGCTGTCGAACGTCCATCGCTTCAAGTGATGGCAAGGGTCAAGGGTGTGCTTCGCGCACCCTGCCGCTCCATCCCGGTACCGGCTGCAAGACCAGCACCAGCCCGGAAAAGCCCAGAACAAGATAGCTGAACACTTGCCAACGCACTGCATCCGGCCAGCCGATACGCACCGCGAAAAACATCGCACACGCATACAGCGCCATCATCAGCAGTTGCCCGCGAATATCGCGCCATAGACTGGCAAGGCCCTCGGCCTGAACCAGCACCAAAGCCTGAAAAATTACACACGCCGAGGCGAAACCCACCATCAGCGCATTCAGCATGCCTGCAATTTCTTCGATCAGCAGCGGCGCCAGGCCAATTTGGCCCAGCACCGGCAGCAGGCCGATGTGTAACAGCCACAAGCCGCCGACCCACAACATCTGAGTCAGCTGCCAAAGCATGGCGCCCGCACGCAGCGGGCGCCTTCTTTTAGATGTGACGGACTTCGACAATCTCGTACTCGATAACGCCACCCGGCGTTTTCACGGCAACCACATCACCCTCTTCCTTGGCAATCAAGGCGCGGGCCAATGGCGAACCTACCGAAATCTTGCCGAGTTTGAAGTCAGCCTCGTCCTCACCCACGATGTGGTAAGTGACGCGCTCATCGGTCTCGACGTTGGCGATTTCAACGGTGGTGCCGAAAATCACTTTACCGGTGTGAGGAATGCTCGTGACGTCGATGATGACCTGATTCTGAATCCGGCCTTCGATGTCACGAATCCGCGCCTCGACCATACCTTGCTGCTCGCGAGCAGCGTGGTATTCGGCGTTTTCCTTCAAGTCACCCAATTCCCGGGCCGTACCGATGTCCTGGCTGAGCTTCGGGCGGACGACCTTGGTCAGGTGAGCGTGTTCTTCTTCCAGGGCTTTCGCGCCCTGGACGGTCATTGGGTACTTGATCATGCCTTCAATCCTGCGTGTAGATCCTGCAAGCGGCGTACGGTCTTCTCGGGACCGAACTTCAGCGCTTCGCAGATGGCTTCGCCAGCAGCAATGGTGGTGGTGCAGTAGATTTTGTGCTGCAAGGCATTACGACGAATGGAGTACGAGTCAGCAATCGACTGGCGACCTTCGGTGGTGTTGATGATCAGGGTGACTTCGTCATTCTTGATCATGTCGACCACGTGCGGACGACCTTCAGTCACCTTGTTCACACGGCGCACTTTCAGGCCTGCAGCTTCGATCAGCTTGGCAGTACCGGCAGTGGCAACCACTTCGAAGCCCAAGTTGATCAGATCACGGGCCACGCCTGCAACCAGTGGCTTGTCGTCGTCACGCACGCTGATGAACGCGGTACCGCCGGTCGGCAGCACTTCGCTGGCGCCCATCTGAGCCTTGGCGAACGCTTCGCCGAAGGTGTCGCCCACGCCCATCACTTCACCGGTGGACTTCATCTCTGGGCCCAGGATCGGGTCCACGCCAGGGAATTTGGCGAACGGGAAGACCGCCTCTTTCACACTGTAGAAGTTCGGGATGATTTCTTTGGTGAAGCCGATTTCTTTCAGGGTTTTACCGGCCATGACGCGTGCCGCGATCATCGCCAGGGAAACACCGATGCACTTGGACACGAACGGTACGGTACGGGAAGCGCGCGGGTTGACTTCGATGACGTAGATGTCTTCGCCTTGCAGCGCCAACTGAACGTTCATCAGGCCGACAACGCCCAGTTCCAGGGCCATTTTCTTGACCTGTTCGCGCATCTCGTCCTGGATGTGCGCAGGCAGCGAGTACGGCGGCAGGGAGCATGCGGAGTCACCGGAGTGAACACCGGCCTGCTCGATGTGCTGCATGATCGCGCCGATCACCACGTCGGTGCCGTCGCAAACTGCATCAACGTCCATCTCGATGGCGCAGTTCAGGAAGTGGTCAAGCAGCACCGGGCTGTCGTTGGACACTTTCACTGCGTCACGCAGGTAGCGCTTGAGTTCTTCTTCTTCGTAGACGATTTCCATCGCACGGCCGCCCAGTACGTAGGACGGACGAACCACCAGCGGGTAACCGATCTTGGCCGCGGCACGAATCGCTTCGTCTTCGCTGCGCACGGTGGCGTTTGGCGGCTGACGCAGGTTCAGGCGCTCAACCATTTGCTGGAAGCGCTCACGGTCTTCGGCACGGTCGATGGCGTCAGGGCTGGTGCCGATGATCGGCACGCCGGCTTCTTCCAGGGCGCGAGCCAGTTTCAGTGGAGTCTGGCCGCCGTACTGGACGATTACGCCTTTCGGCTTCTCGACCCGGCAGATTTCCAGCACGTCTTCCAGGGTTACTGGTTCGAAGTACAGGCGATCGGAGGTGTCGTAGTCGGTGGAAACGGTTTCCGGGTTGCAGTTGACCATGATGGTCTCGTAACCGTCTTCGCGCAGGGCCAGTGCCGCGTGTACGCAGCAGTAGTCGAACTCGATGCCCTGGCCGATACGGTTTGGACCGCCGCCGAGGATCATGATCTTGTCGCGACCCGACGGCGCGGCTTCGCACTCTTCCTCGTAAGTCGAGTACATGTAGGCGGTGTCGGTGGCGAACTCGGCAGCGCAGGTATCAACGCGCTTGTAGACCGGGAAGATCTCCAGCTTGTGACGGTGGCGACGCAAAGCTTTTTCGGTCACGCCCAGCAGCTTGGCCAGACGCATGTCCGAGAAGCCTTTGCGCTTGAGCTTGAACATCAGGTCGCGGTCGATGCTGGCCAGACCCAGGGTCTTGACCTTCTCTTCTTCCTTGATCAGATCTTCGATCTGTACCAGGAACCACGGGTCGATCATGTTCATGCCGAAGATGTCTTCGACCGACAGGCCGGCGCGGAAGGCGTCAGCCACGTACCAGATGCGCTCGGCGCCCGGCACGGTCAGTTCGCGCTTGAGGATGCTCATGCTTTCCGGGTTGCCCAGGTCGAGCTTCTCGTCCAGGCCGCAAACACCCACTTCCAGGCCGCGCAGGGCTTTCTGCAGGGATTCCTGGAAGGTCCGGCCGATGGCCATGACTTCACCGACCGACTTCATTTGAGTGGTCAGGCGTGCGTCGGCTTTCGGGAATTTCTCGAAAGCGAAACGTGGCAGCTTGGTGACGACGTAGTCGATCGACGGCTCGAACGACGCCGGAGTAGCGCCCCCGGTGATTTCGTTCTGCAGCTCGTCCAGGGTATAGCCGATCGCCAGCTTTGCAGCGATACGCGCAATCGGGAAACCGGTGGCTTTCGAGGCCAGGGCCGAGGAACGGGATACCCGCGGGTTCATCTCGATGACGACCATGCGGCCAGTGTCCGGGCAAATGCCGAACTGGACGTTGGAACCACCGGTTTCCACGCCGATCTCGCGCAGTACCGCCAGGGAGGCGTTACGCATGATCTGGTATTCCTTGTCCGTCAGGGTCTGTGCCGGCGCAACAGTGATCGAGTCACCGGTGTGCACGCCCATTGGGTCAAAGTTTTCAATGGAGCAGACGATGATGCAGTTGTCCTTCTTATCGCGGACAACCTCCATCTCGTATTCTTTCCAGCCGATCAGGGATTCGTCGATCAGCAGCTCTTTGGTCGGCGACAGGTCCAGACCACGGGCGCAGATTTCTTCGAACTCTTCACGGTTGTAAGCGATACCGCCGCCGGTGCCGCCCATGGTGAAGGACGGACGGATGATGCACGGGAAGCCCAGGCGCTCAAGAACGGCGTTGGCCTCTTCCATGCTGTGAGCGATACCCGAACGCGGGCAGTCCAGGCCGATGGATTTCATCGCCTTGTCGAAACGCGAACGGTCTTCAGCCTTGTCGATGGTGTCAGCGTTGGCGCCGATCATCTCTACGCCGAACTTCTCCAGAACGCCTTCGCGCTCCAGGTCCAGTGCGCAGTTCAGAGCGGTCTGGCCGCCCATGGTTGGCAGCAGCGCGTCCGGACGCTCTTTCTCGATGATCTTGGCAACGGTCTGCCATTTGATCGGTTCGATGTAGGTGGCGTCGGCCATGTCCGGGTCGGTCATGATGGTCGCTGGGTTGGAGTTCACCAGGATGACGCGGTAACCCTCTTCGCGCAGGGCTTTGCAGGCCTGGGCGCCGGAGTAGTCGAATTCGCAGGCCTGGCCGATAACGATCGGGCCAGCGCCGAGAATCAGGATGCTTTTAATGTCTGTACGTTTTGGCATGGGTTTGTCACTCAAATCCGCAGGTCAGTCGGCAAGCCGTCTTGTTCAATCTTTGAAGCCTTGAGGGGGCCGCCGATGTCGGGACCGCCCTCAAGCTTTGCTGCATCAAGGCGAGCGATCAGCGTCGCTTGGCCATTTCGTTGATGAAGCGATCGAACAATGGCGCTACGTCGTTCGGGCCAGGGCTGGCTTCCGGGTGACCCTGGAAGCTGAAGGCGCTCTTGTCGGTACGCTCGATGCCTTGCAGGGTGCCGTCGAACAGCGATTTGTGAATCGCACGAACGTTGGCTGGCAGGGTCGCTTCGTCTACGGCAAAACCGTGGTTCTGGCTGGTGATCATCACCACACCGCTGTCCAGATCCTGGACCGGGTGGTTGGCACCGTGGTGACCGTGACCCATTTTCAGGGTCTTGGCGCCGGAAGCCAGGGCCAGCAGTTGGTGACCGAGGCAGATGCCGAATACCGGAATCTCGGTTTCCAGCACGTCCTTGATCGCCTGGATCGCGTAGTCGCAAGGCTCCGGGTCGCCAGGGCCGTTGGACAGGAACACGCCGTCCGGCTTCATCGCCAGCACGTCAGCGGCAGGCGTTTGCGCCGGCACCACGGTCACACGGCAACCGCGCTCGACCAGCATGCGCAGGATGTTGAGCTTGACGCCGTAGTCGTAGGCAACCACGTGGTACGGCAGCTCGGAAGCGTCGATGGTCGCGTGGCTGTCGGTTTTCAACTCCCAGACAGTCGAGCGCCACTCGTAGGTTTCCTTGGTGCTGACGACTTTCGCCAGGTCCATGCCTTTGAGGCCCGGGAAGCCTTGAGCCGCGGCGATGGCCGCTTCTTCGGAAATGTTGTCACCGGCCATGATGCAGCCGTTCTGCGCGCCTTTCTCACGCAGGATGCGCGTCAGGCGGCGGGTGTCGATACCGGCGATTGCCACAACGTTGTTGGCTTTCAGGTAGTCGGACAGGGACATCGTGTTACGCCAGTTGCTCGCAACCAGCGGCAGGTCACGGATGACCAGGCCAGCGGACCAGACGCGGTCGGACTCGGCGTCTTCCGGCGTGGTGCCGGTGTTGCCGATGTGCGGGTAAGTCAGGGTAACGATCTGTTGGGCGTAGGAAGGATCGGTAAGGATTTCCTGATAGCCGGTCATTGCGGTGTTAAACACCACCTCACCAACGGTTTGACCGTCGGCTCCAATGGCTTCGCCGCGAAAAATGCTGCCATCAGCAAGGGCGAGTATGGCTGGCTTAGTCAAGAAGACCTCCCGTAAATAAAGCCTGAAAGGGCGATCGCAGGTTGTAAAAAAGCGGAGTGACGTATGGACACGTCACCCCGCTTCTTCACTGAATTATTCTGCGCGCTTTTAGTGGACACACTAAAGCTGTAGCTTACAGAAAAAGGCTTTTTTGGTCTACCGCCAATGAGCCCTAAAGGCCGGAGAATGCGACAGGACGTCGCTTGGCGTAATAAAACCGGGCCCAAACGCAATGTTGGAACCCGGTTTCGGCTGCATCTTAACGCAGGTCGAGCACGTCTTGCATGTCGTAGAGGCCAGGCTCACGACTGTCCAGCCACAACGCCGCACGCACAGCGCCTTTGGCGAAGGTCATGCGGCTGGACGCCTTATGCGTGATTTCCAGGCGCTCGCCCTCACAGGCGAACAGCACGGTGTGATCACCGACCACATCACCGCCGCGCACAGTGGCAAAACCGATCGTTTCACGCTCGCGCACACCGGTGTGACCTTCACGCCCGTAGACCGCGACCTTCTGCAGGTCACGATCCAGCGCACTGGCAATTACCTCACCCATACGCAGGGCGGTGCCGGAAGGCGCATCGATCTTGTGCCGATGATGAGCTTCGATGATTTCGATGTCCGCATCATCACCCAGCACGCGCGCAGCCATGTCGAGCAGCTTCAGCGACAGGTTCACGCCAACACTGAAGTTGGCCGCGAACACGATAGGAATGTCCTTGCCCGCCTCGGCCAGCAACTGCTTCTGCGCAGCATCGAGCCCCGTCGTACCGATGACCATGGCTTTGCCCGCCTTGCGGCAGAACGCCAGGTTTTTCAGCATGACTTCCGGCAGCGTGAAATCGATCAACACATCGAATTCATCCGCGACCGCATCCAGATTACCGGACAACGGCACGCCGATACGCCCCAGCGAAGCCAGCTCGCCAGCATCCACGCCAATCAGCGTGCTGCCGGGGCGCACGATGGCGGCTGTCAGACCGGTCAGCGGCGCACGTTGCTGCACCGCTTCAACCAGGATCTTGCCCATGCGGCCAGCGGCGCCCATCACAGCTATACGTCGCATGCTCACTCCTTACAGATCGCCGAAGAAGCGCTTCACGCCTTCGAACCAACCGGTGGTTTTCGGCGAATGGCTGTTGTCGTCTGCCAGGGAGCTGCGGAACTCTTCCAGCAATTCGCGCTGACGACGACCCAGATTGACCGGGGTTTCCACCGCCACACGACACATCAGGTCACCGGCACCGCCGCCACGCACAGGCGCAACGCCTTTGCCGCGAACGCGGAACTGCTTGCCGGTCTGAGTCCCCTCAGGGATTTTCAGTTTGACCCGACCATCAAGGGTCGGAATCTCCAGCTCGCCACCCAGCGCTGCATCGACGAAACTGATCGGCACTTCGCAGAACAAGTGCTTGCCGTCACGCTGGAAGATCGCGTGCTCGCGCACATTGATCACCACGTACAGATCGCCCGTCGGACCACCCTGAGCGCCCGCCTCGCCTTCGCCGGACAGACGAATGCGGTCACCGGTGTCGACACCGGCCGGCACTTTCACGGAAAGGGTTTTGTACTCTTCAACGCGACCGTCGCCGTTGCAGGAGTTGCACGGGTCGGAAATGATCTTGCCCTGGCCATGGCAGCGCGGGCAGGTCTGCTGCACCGAGAAGAAACCTTGCTGCATGCGGACCTGACCGATACCGCCGCACGTCGGGCAAGTGACTGGCGAAGAGCCTTTCTTGGCACCCGAGCCATCGCACGGCTTGCAGTTGACCAGTGTCGGAACGCGGATATTCACAGTGGTACCGCGTACCGCTTCTTCCAGATTCAGTTCCAGGGTGTAACGCAGGTCGCTGCCGCGCTGAGCGCCGCCACGAGCACCGCCGCGACCGCCACCGAAGAAGTCACTGAAGACATCGCCAAAGATGTCGGAGAAGTTCTGACCGCCAAACCCGGCACCGCCGCCGCCCATGCTTGGGTCGACACCGGCATGACCGTATTGGTCGTACGCCGCGCGCTTGCTGGAATCGGACAGCACTTCGTAGGCCTCGTTGGCCTCCTTGAACATCTCTTCCGACGCTTTGTCATCGGGATTACGGTCCGGGTGGTGCTTCATCGCCAGGCGACGGTAGGCCTTTTTCAGGTCCGCTTCGCTTGTGCCACGCTCAACACCCAATACTTCGTAATAGTCACGCTTTGCCATAAGTCTTTGCACTCTTAAGGACGTTCGGCAAACCTCTCCTGAGCCCTGCCGAACTCGTTGAGCCCCAATACAGGCCCGGACCCAACTCACGTCAATTCAACGATCCTGGTCTTTGATTCATTGCGGCACTTTCGGCTCGAAAAGCAGGAGCATTCCCGGCCATACCACCAGCACACGAACTTGTCGCATGCTGTAAAAATTCGTGTACTCCAGACACGCCAACGCGGGAGCAGGCTCCCGCGCGGCGACATCCTACCAGTCACCGCCTAAAGGCAGTCAACCGGGCGACCAACAACTTACTTGTGGTCTTTGACTTCTTCGAACTCGGCATCGACAACGTCGTCGGCTTTTTCAGCTTTTTCGTCGTGCGGTGCTGCGCCTTCAGCAGGCTGAGCCTGTTCGGCGTACATCTTCTGCGCCACTGGAGCGGAGACTTTCGACAGCTCTTCAACCTTGGCTTCGATTGCAGCTTTGTCGTCGCCTTTAACAGCGGCTTCCAGAGCAACAACAGCAGCTTCGATTGCAGTCTTCTCTTCAGCAGTCACTTTGTCGCCTGCTTCAGTGACCATTTTGCGAGTCGAGTGAACCAGTGCATCGCCCTGGTTGCGGGCAGTGGCCAGCTCTTCGAACTTGCGGTCTTCCTCGGAGTTCGCTTCAGCATCGCGAATCATTTTCTCGATCTCTTCATCGGACAAACCGGAGTTTGCCTTGATCACGATCGATTGAGCCTTGCCGGTGGCCTTGTCTTTGGCGCCTACGTGCAGGATGCCGTTGGCGTCGATGTCGAAGGTCACTTCGATTTGTGGCACGCCACGTGGTGCTGGTGGAATCTCGGCCAGGTCGAACTTGCCCAGGGACTTGTTCTGGGCGGCTTGCTTACGCTCGCCTTGCAGCACGTGGATGGTCACGGCGCCCTGGTTGTCGTCGGCAGTCGAGAACACTTGCGATTTCTTGGTAGGAATCGTGGTGTTTTTCTCGATCAGCGCGGTCATCACGCCACCCATGGTTTCGATACCCAGGGTCAGCGGGCTGACGTCCAGCAGCAGAACGTCTTTCACGTCACCGGCCAATACGGCACCCTGGATAGCAGCACCCATGGCAACAGCTTCGTCCGGGTTCACGTCTTTACGTGCTTCTTTGCCGAAGAACTCGGTCACCAGCTTCTGAACCAGTGGCATACGGGTCTGACCGCCTACCAGGATCACGTCGTTGATCGAGCCAACTTCGATGCCGGAGTCTTTCAGAGCGATGCGGCAAGGTTCGATGGTGCGTTGAACCAGGTCTTCAACCAGCGCTTCCAGCTTGGCGCGGGAAATTTTCACGTTCAAGTGCTTAGGACCGGTGGCGTCTGCAGTGATGTACGGCAGGTTCACGTCGGTCGACATGCTCGAAGACAGTTCGATCTTGGCTTTCTCAGCGGCTTCTTTCAGGCGCTGCATGGCCAGCGGATCACCTTTGAGGTTCATGCCGCTTTCTTTCTTGAATTCGTCGACGAGGTAGTCGATCAGACGAATGTCAAAGTCTTCACCGCCCAGGAACGTGTCACCGTTGGTGGCCAATACTTCGAACTGGTGCTCGCCATCGACTTCAGCGATTTCGATCACGGAAACGTCGAAAGTACCGCCGCCCAGGTCGTAAACGATCACGGTGTGATCGCCTTTCGCCTTGTCCATACCGTAAGCCAGAGCGGCTGCGGTTGGTTCGTTGATGATACGTTTAACGTCCAGGCCCGCGATGCGGCCGGCGTCTTTGGTCGCCTGGCGCTGGCTGTCGTTGAAGTAGGCCGGAACGGTGATCACCGCTTCGGTCACTGGCTCGCCGAGGTAGTCTTCGGCGGTCTTCTTCATTTTCTTCAGAATTTCAGCCGAGATCTGTGGCGGCGACATTTTCTGGCCGTTCACTTCAACCCAAGCGTCGCCGTTGTCAGCCTTGGCGATTTTGTAAGGGACCATCTTGATGTCTTTCTGTACGACTTCTTCGTCGAACTTACGACCGATCAGACGCTTCACCGCATACAGGGTGTTGTGCGGATTGGTCACAGCCTGACGCTTGGCCGATTGACCAACGAGGATTTCGCCGTCGTTGGCGTAAGCGATGATCGACGGCGTGGTACGCGCGCCTTCAGCGTTTTCAATAACTTTGGCTACGCCGTTTTCAAGCACGGAGACGCAGGAGTTGGTAGTCCCCAGGTCGATACCGATAATTTTGCCCATGTTCACTCTCCCGAAACTTTGGATTTGGTTGCCGCAGCAGTGGTGGCTAACTGCGGTAGCACTTAAACGCTTGACTTCTAAATGGGGGCCTTGCGGCTAATTTCAAGCCTGCTCGTCAATCGAAGGCGAAACCGGTGCCGGTGCCTTGCTGACCACGACCATGGCCGGGCGCAGCAGACGACCATTGAGCTGATAGCCCTTCTGGAACACCTTGAGCACGCTGTTCGGCTCGACGTCAGCGCTTTCCTGCATGGCCATTGCCTGATGAAGAACGGCGTTGAACGGTTCGCCATGCGGGTCGATCGCTTCCAGCTGATAACGCTTCAGGGTGTCCTGGAACATTTTCAGGGTCAGCTCGATGCCTTCGCGCATTGGGCGGATGCTTTCATCGTCCGGGTTGGACAACTCCAGACCACGCTCAAGGCTGTCGATGATCGGCAGCAGATCACCGGCAAATTTTTCCAGAGCGAATTTGTGAGCCTTTTCGACATCCTGCTCAGCGCGACGGCGGACGTTCTGCAGATCGGCGGCAACACGCAAAGCCTGATCCTGCGCGCCTGCCAGTTGCTCTTCGAGCACTTGTACACGAGCCGCGAGGTCTTCACCCGAAGCCGCGGAGCCCTGGTTGGCTTCTTGATTTTGCGTATCCACTGTCTGTTCGTCAGCCATAGATTTCTCCTTTCAATATCGTCCGCGAGCTCAACTCGCGCTTCTGCCCAGCTATATGGGGCCGCAAAAATCAGCTTCAAGGGGTTTGTTGTGATTAACCCTACAAAAAACAGCTGCATTGTCATTTCCCGATGCGCTAACGATTTCGTCGGATCAATCAAATCGAGCTAAGAGAGGGCATTGTCAGCCGCAAATAAAACACTGTATAAATAACCAGACCTAAAGCCTGGGAGCGGCCTTTATGCTGGTGCACCTGTCCGTACACAATTACGCCATCGTTGAACATCTCGATCTCGAACTCGATCGCGGGATGAGTGTGATCACAGGGGAAACCGGCGCCGGCAAGTCGATCATGCTCGACGCCCTCGGCCTGACCCTGGGCGATCGCGCTGACAGTGGCGTGGTCCGCCCAGGCGCCGACAAGGCCGACATCCTGGCCACCTTCGACCTGGTCGATATTCCCGAAGCCAGTGCCTGGCTGGCCGAGCGCGACCTTGAAAGCGATGGCCCGTGCATCTTGCGCCGGGTGATCACCGCTGAGGGGCGCTCCCGCGGCTATATCAATGGCACGCCCTGCCCGCTTGGTGATCTCAAGGCCCTGGGCGAGTTGCTGATCGATATCCACAGCCAGCACGAGCACCAATCCCTGCTCAAGACCGACACCCACCGCCGCCTGCTCGACGAATACGCCGGCGCCACCGACCTTGCCCGCCAGGTGCAATTGGCCGCCCAACGCTGGCGCCAGACTCGCCAGGAACTGGAGCGCCTCTCCAACTCCGGCGATGAACAACGCGCCCGCCATCAACTGCTCAGCTATCAACTCGAAGAGCTGGAAAACCTCGGCCTCGGTGACAACGAACTGGAGCAATTGGAGCAGGAACACAAGAACCTGACCAACGCCGAAACCCTGCTGGGCATCTGCCGGCAAGTGGTCGAACAATGCAGCGAAAGTGATTCCGGCAATGTCCTGAACGCCCTGACCGCCAGCCTCAACCGCCTGTCGAGCGTGAACAACTCGATCGGCGCGCTGGGCGAAGCCAGCAGCTTGCTGACCAGTGCGCAGATCCAGGTTGAAGAGGCCGTGGGCGAACTGAATCGCTTCCTCGATAACTTCGATGCCGACCCGGCGCGCCTGCAGTACCTGGAAGAACGCCTCGATGCGATCTACACCATGGCGCGCAAGCACCGCATCCAGCCGACCGAGGTCGCCGAGATGCAGCAGCGCTTGCTGGATGAAATTGAAACCCTGAATGCCAATGATGAATCCATCGAGCGCCTGAGCGATGAACTGGCCTCTTATGCCCGCCATTATCAGGAGAAGGCTCGCGAACTGAGCGATCTGCGCCACCAGGCCTCCAGCAGCCTGGCCAGCGCCGTGGAGCAGGAAATCCAGCGACTGGGCATGCCCGGCGGCCGCTTCACCATCGAGTTGCGCCCCAACAGCAGCGATGAGCTGCTGCCTAACGGGCTCGAACAGGTAGAACTGCTGGTCAGCGCCAACCCCGGCCAGCCCTTGAAAGCTTTGGCCAAAGTAGCCTCGGGTGGTGAGCTGTCGCGGATCAGCCTGGCGATTCAGGTGATTACCGCACAGACTTCACGCGTACCCACCCTGGTATTCGACGAAGTGGACGTAGGCATCGGCGGCCCGACGGCCGAGATTGTCGGCCAGCTACTGCGTCGCCTCGGCGAGCGCGGACAGGTGCTGACAGTGACTCACTTGCCGCAAGTGGCGGCGCAAGGGCATCAGCATCTATTTGTGCACAAGGTGCGTGGCGAAGAGGCGACCCACACGGCCGTCTCCAAACTGAGCAAGAATGATCGCGTTGAAGAAGTCGCGCGGATGCTGGGCGGCATCGACCTCACCAAGGAATCCCTGGCGCACGCGAAAAAAATGGTCGTTACCGCAAAGATTTAAGAACGGCAGACAGCACGAAGGCGACCCTGGGGTCGCCTTCGTTCGTTTCGCGAATGTGAAATTCGCGCGACATGCTTACTTTTTCTTGCGCACGTACAGCACCAGATTGTGATCGACCATCTCGAAACCATACTTGTCGACGATGGCTTTCTGCAGGCGCTCGATTTCTTCGTCGAAGAATTCGATCACTTCGCTGGTTTCGACGTTGACCATATGGTCGTGATGCTTGCCGTCATCCAGCTCGAAGACCGCATGGCCTCCGTCGAAGTTGTGCCGCACCACAAGGCCAGCTGCCTCGAACTGAGTCAGTACACGGTAAACCGTGGCCAGACCGACGTCCTCACCAGCCTCCATCAGCGCCTTGTAAACATCCTCGGCACTCATGTGGCGTTGCTCGGCGGAATCGAGCATTTGCAGAATTTTGACCCGTGGAAGGGTCACTTTGAGACCGGCTTTGCGTAGTTCGCTATTTTCAACCATGGTCAGCTTTCTCGCGATGCTGCTTCGCAGCTTCTCTTAATGCGGGTATGATCGGCGTTTACGTTGTCCCAGCCAAGATAGTGGAAGTCGCCCACCGATGCAAAACACCAAGCTCTTGCTAACCAGTTTCACCTTTGTGGGACTGCTCGCACTCGCCGGTTGTTCATTCCCCGGGGTTTACAAAATCGACATCCAGCAGGGCAATGTCGTCACGCAGGACATGATAAACCAGTTACGCCCGGGAATGACCCGTAAGCAAGTACGGTTTATCATGGGCAACCCCCTGTTGACCGACACGTTCCATGCCGATCGCTGGGATTATCTGTACAGCCTGCAACCCGGTGGCGGTGAACGCCAACAGGAACGCATTAGCGTTATCTTCAACCCAAATGACCAACTTGTCAGCCTCTCTGGTGATTTCATGCCAGGCGTGAGCCGGGACGAAGCCATTCTCGGCAAGGACAGTGGCACTAACGTGACCGCGCCTGTTGAAAACGCCGAGAAGCCGAAACCGGAAAAACCAGTCAAGCCAGGTTCGTTGCTGGATCAGATCCAGAAGGACGTGGACGGCGTAGAAACCGTTCCAGTCCCGACGCCAGAACCGCTGGAAACTTCGCCGCAATAATTTGCGACGCAATAAAAAACCCGGAATGTCCGGGTTTTTTATTGTCTGGCATTTAATCAGGTCACTGATTTCGGGCTTTTGCCTCGGCGGCCTTGGCCGCGCGCAACCGGCGAACCTCTTTCGGATCGGCCAGCAAAGGCCGATAGATCTCGAGACGATCCCCCGCCCGAACCTGGTGTGTGTCCGGATCGGCGATCACCTTGCCGAAAATCCCGACAGGGCATTCGCCCAGATCCAGCTCTGGAAACGCTTCGCCTATTCCCGAATCAAGCAGCGCTGCGCGCACTGTTGTGCCTGCGGGCACCGTCACACAGCGGAGCACCTGACGATCAACGGCGGCATACACCACCTCGATTTCGATCACGGGCTTAACCATGTATCTGTTTGGCGCGCTGGCAGAACGCATCGACCAGCGTATTGGCCGCCTGATTGAACAATGGCCCCAGGGTCGCGCGAACAATCGGCCCGGCGTAATCGAACGACAGGTCCAGGCTGATCTTGCAGGCCTTGTCGGTCAACGCCTTGAACACCCAAATGCCATGCAACTGGGTGAATGGGCCTTCCTCGAGATTCATCTCGATCGATTGCCCGGGGACCAGAGTGTTACGCGTCACGAAATGCTGACTGAGGCCACCCTTGGCCACGCCAACGCTCGCGCGCATGTACTCGGGAGAGTTTTCCAGGACTTCGGCCGACGAGCACCACGGCAAAAACTCCGGGTAACGTGCCACGTCATTGACCAGGTCATACAGCGCTTGTGCCGGGTACGGCAGCAGAGCCGAACGTTGAATGTGTGTCGTCATGTCAGCGTCACTTCCACAGCTGGGCGGCAAACACTACAAGAATGCCGATGGGCGCCACATAGCGCATCAAAAACAGGGACAGATTGAACAGCATGGGGTTGCGGATCGACAACTCGTCGCGCACCGCTTCACGCCCCATCACCCATCCTGCAAACACCACGAAACACAAACCACCGAGTGGCAACATGATCCGCGAGGTAAAGAAATCGATCACGCCAAAGAAATCCAGACCGCCGGCCGCACCCCATTGATAGAGATGGAACATCCCGCCTTCGTTCACGAAAAATTTGGCTTCCTTCCAGATATTGAAGGAAAACACCGTGCCCAGACCGACGAACCAGCAGGTGAACGCCAGCCAGAAAGTCACCCACGCGCGGCTGACTTTAGTGCGTTCAACCAGGTAAGCCACCATCGGTTCGAGCAATGAAATCGCCGAACTCCAGGCTGCAATCGCGACCAGGACGAAGAACACTACCCCCATCAACTGGCCAAACGCTACGTTGCCAAAGGCAAATGGCAGGCTGACGAACATCAGGCCAGGGCCTTCGCTCGGGTTCAGGCCGGCGGCGAACACAATCGGAAACAATGCCAGACCCGCGACCAGCGAAACAAAGGTATCGAGCAGCGCGACACCGACCACGGTGCCGGAGATCGACGAGTGTTTCGGCATGTAGGCGCCATAAATCATGATCGAACCAACGCCCACGCTCAGGGAAAAGAACGCGTGCCCCATGGCCGGCAACAAGCCGTCGAGGACTTTTTCCGGATGGAAGTCGAACATGAAATGCACGCCCTCCATGAAATGGCCGGTGGTCATGCTGTAACCCAGCAGCACCAGAACCATCACGAAGAGCAGCGGCATCATGATGCGCAGGCTGCGCTCAAGGCCGGCGACTACGCCCCTGGCGATGACGACGGCGGACAACAGCATAAAAATCGTATGCCAAAGTGTCAGGCGCCATGGATCGGCGATCACCTTGCCAAAGTACGCACCGACCTGATCCGGCGTTACCCCCTGAAAGTCGCCGCGCCCCATGTCGATGATGTAATCCAGCGACCAACCACCGACGACACTATAGAAAGACAGGATCAGCAACGCCGTGATCATCCCGGCGAATGCGCCCCAGGACCACTTGCCCGAATGCCCGGCCTCCAGCGCCAGCACCTTCAAGGCATTGGCCGGACTTTGCCGGGCGCGGCGACCGATCAGGGTTTCAGCCAGCATGACCGGTACGCCGATCAGTGCGATACAGGCCAGGAACATCAATACAAAGGCACCGCCGCCGTAGACCCCGACCATGTACGGGAACTTCCAGATGCTACCCAGGCCCACGGCCGAACCGGTCGCGGCGAGTATGAAGACCCAGCGGCTAGCCCAACTGCCGTGGACAGAAACCTTGTCTGTCGACATCGTTACCACGTCCAAGCATTGAAAAAAGAGGGCGCATTGTCCGGGATTCAATCAACCTGCTCAAGCACGCAGCATCACCGTAGCCGACTCGCGTGCAACTCCCTATAATGCCGCCCCTATGGCTAAACAGAAGAAACACCCAACAGGGACCATCGCGCAGAATAAAAAGGCGCGACACGATTACTTCATCGAACATCGGTTCGAGGCTGGTCTGGTCCTGGCCGGCTGGGAAGTAAAAAGTCTGCGGGCAAGCAAGCTGCAACTGGTCGACAGTTACGTGCTGCTCAAGGATGGCGAAGCCTGGCTGCTCGGCAGCCACATTACGCCCCTGACGACCGCCAGCACGCACGTCATCGCCGATCCGACGCGCACCCGCAAATTGCTGCTCAACCGCCGCGAGCTGGAAAAGCTGGCCGCCGCCGTGCAGCAAAAGGGTTACGCCTGCGTGTGCCTGTCCTGGTACTGGAGCAAGCACATGGTCAAGTGCGAGATCGCTCTGGGCAAGGGCAAGAAGGAATACGACAAGCGTGATACCGAACGCGAACGCGACGCCGGTCGCGAGTTGCAGCGAGCGGTGCGCAACAAGGGCAAGGAAGAGTAATTCCTTTCCTTGAGACCGTAATCGCCGGCAAGCCGGCTCCTACAGGATTTGCGCTGTAGGAGCCGGCTTGCCGGCGATTGCGATCAAACAAACACCAAAAACCTTACTAACTACATCCCCTTGCGCCGCTCCGCCCGGGCCATGCGCTGCACTTCCTGACGCACCTCTTCCAGCACTTCCTGTACATACAGAATGTGTCGACTGGAAACTTCCCGCGCCTGCTCCGCCCGTCCCTCAATAATCGCCATGTACAACTCCCGATGCTGCGTGATCAGCATGTCGCGGGTTTCCGTGCGCTGTTTGTACATGCCGCCAATGTTGGTCACCACGTTGCGTTTGAGCAGATCGAACAGCCCGCGAATGGTGTGCAGCAACACCGCGTTGTGACTGGCTTCGGCGATTGCCAGGTGAAACTTCGCGTCCGCCGCCCCCTCTTCCGCCCGACTCACTTCATCGTGACGGGTGTAGCAGTCCTGCAATTCATTGAAGGCCGCGGTCAGCCGCTCGCGATCGACATCTGTCGCCCGCATTGCTGCGTAATAGGCGCAGGACGCTTCCAGGGTATGGCGAAATTCAAGCAGATCGCGCTGGGCCTCGGGGTTGCTTTCAAGCAGATGAAGCAGCGGATCACTGAAGGTCGTGCCCAGTGACTCCACCACATAGTTGCCGCCACCCTGGCGACTGACCAGCAAGCCCTTGGCCGCCAGCTTCTGAATCGCTTCGCGCAACGAAGGGCGTGACACGCCGAACTGCTCGGCCAATGCGCGCTCGGCCGGCAAGCGCTCACCAGCCTTCAGCGTGCCCTCGAGGATCATCCCCTCGAGCTGCTCGACAATATCGTCAGACAAACGGCGCTGACGAATTTGATCAAACCCCATAACTCAATTCTCCACGATCCCGACGGCTCGCCGGGCTCTCTATTCTGGCCTATCGGCGCTTTGCCAGCACCTACCAGACGGCATTTATACGACCGGCTCAAACAGGCGCCACAGCGTTTGTTCGACAAAAGTTTTAGGGCGGCAAATTGACACGCCGCCTACAAGGCTTTTACCCTAGCGAACAGCGATTGTAAATTGGTATTACCAATTATCCAAGAACGCTGATCAGTGCCTGACCAACAACAATTAGGGGCCACCCCATATGCAAACCTGGCAACAGCTCTATACCCCGCTCGGCAGCCTCGGCTTTTCCGCGCTCGCAGCCGTTCTCCCCATCGTGTTTTTCTTCCTGGCGTTGGCCGTGTTCCGACTCAAAGGGCACGTGGCCGGCAGCATCACGCTGGCCTTGTCCATTGCGGTGGCCATCTTCGCGTTCCAGATGCCGATCGATATGGCATTCGCCGCCGCCGGGTATGGCTTCGCCTACGGCCTGTGGCCGATTGCGTGGATCATCGTCGCAGCCGTGTTCCTCTACAAACTGACGGTCAAGAGTGGTCAGTTCGAGGTGATTCGCAGCTCCGTCCTGTCGATCACCGACGACCAGCGTTTGCAGGTGCTGCTGATCGGTTTCTGCTTCGGTGCATTCCTTGAAGGTGCAGCCGGTTTCGGCGCACCGGTAGCGATTACCGCCGCCCTCCTTGTAGGACTCGGCTTCAACCCGCTGTACGCCGCAGGCCTGTGCCTGATCGCCAACACCGCGCCAGTGGCCTTCGGCGCTTTGGGGATCCCGATCATCGTGGCCGGGCAAGTGACCGGTATCGACGCGTTCAAGATCGGCGCCATGACCGGTCGCCAACTGCCGCTGCTGTCGCTGTTCGTGCCGTTCTGGCTGGTGTTCATGATGGACGGCCTGCGCGGCGTGCGGGAAACCTGGCCAGCAGCACTGGTGGCCGGTTTGAGCTTCGCCATCACCCAATACTTCACGTCGAACTTCATCGGCCCGGAACTGCCGGACATCACCTCGGCCCTGGCCAGCCTGATTTCCCTGACGCTGTTCCTGAAAGTCTGGCAGCCGAAACGCGCCGCAGGCCAACACATCGTCGGCGCCGTTTCGGCCTCTGTTGTGACTGCCAGCGCCGGCGGTTTCGGCCAGCCGCGCACAACCGTGGCCTCGCCTTACAGCCTCGGTGAAATTTTCAAAGCCTGGTCGCCGTTCCTGATCCTCACCGTGCTGGTCACCATCTGGACCCTGAAGCCGTTCAAGGCGATGTTCGCCGCCGGCGGCTCGATGTACGGCTGGGTGTTCAACTTCGCCATTCCGCACCTGGACCAAATGGTGATCAAGGTCGCTCCGATCGTGACCGCTCCGACCGCCATCCCGGCTGTGTTCAAACTCGATCCGATTTCCGCGACCGGCACGGCGATTTTCTTCTCCGCACTGATCTCGATGCTGGTGTTGAAGATCAACATCAAAACTGGTCTGACCACTTTTAGAGAGACGTTCTACGAGCTGCGTTGGCCGATTCTGTCCATCGGCATGGTGTTGGCGTTCGCCTTCGTCACCAACTACTCGGGCATGTCGTCGACCATGGCACTGGTATTGGCAGGCACCGGCGCGGCATTCCCGTTCTTCTCGCCGTTCCTCGGCTGGCTGGGTGTGTTCCTGACCGGTTCCGACACCTCGTCCAACGCACTGTTCAGCTCGTTGCAAGCGACCACCGCGCACCAGATCGGCGTCAACGACACCTTGTTGGTGGCGGCAAACACCAGCGGCGGTGTGACCGGCAAGATGATCTCGCCACAATCGATCGCCGTGGCCTGCGCCGCGACCGGTCTGGTCGGCAAGGAATCGGACCTGTTCCGTTTCACCCTCAAGCACAGCCTGTTCTTCGCAACCATCGTCGGCCTGATCACCTTGGCTCAGGCCTACTGGTTCACCGGCATGCTGGTGCACTAAGTACTACACGAAAAAACGCAAAAACCGACGCCGGACCACGATTCCGGCGTCAGCTATTCACAACCCGGTCTGTAAGGCTGCTGAAAGAATCTCTCTCTATATTCAGCAGCCTCAGCGGACGGATAACCGGGACCACCCGGAGACACGCCTGATGAGCGAGCTTTTTTACAACGCCGTGCCGAACGCGACCCGCGTCGCCCCGCTACTGCCCAAGCCTCGGCAATATCCCAGCGAAAAACCGGCACGGGTCTACCTGTTCGGGACCTGCGTGGTTGATCTGTTCTACCCGGAAGCCGGGATGGATGCGATTCACCTGCTGGAACGCGAAGGCATTCGTGTCGAGTACCCGCAAGGGCAAAGCTGCTGCGGGCAACCGGCCTACACCTCCGGTTACACCGACCAGGCCCGGACCGTGGCGCGCGCGCAACTGGCGCTGTTCGCTGGAGATTATCCGGTGGTGGTGCCGTCGGGATCGTGCGCCGGCATGCTGCGCGAGCACTATGCCGACTTGTTCAAGGACGAGCCGCAAACGTTGAAACAGGTTCAGGCCCTGGCGGCCCGGACGTATGAGCTGGCCGAGTTTCTGTTGTTTGTCTGCAAAGTGCAGCTCAAGGACAGCGGCGAACCGGTCAAAGTGGCGTTGCACACATCGTGTTCGGCACGTCGTGAGATGAACACCCACTTGCACGGCCGCGAGTTGTTGGCGCAGTTGGGGAATGTGGAGCGAGTCGAGCACAGCCATGAAAGTGAATGCTGTGGCTTCGGTGGGACTTTCAGCGTCCGTATGCCAGACATTTCCGGCGCGATGGTGGCTGACAAGACCCGGGCGTTGAAGGAATCTGGCGCGCACAAGGTACTCAGTGCCGATTGCGGTTGCCTGATGAACATCAACGGCTCGCTGGAGAAACAGAAGGAAGCGTTGCGCGGCCAACACCTGGCCAGTTTCCTTTGGCAGCGCACCGGAGGTGTTCAATGAACGCTTCCGCGATTATTCCTACGGTTGCCGTAGAAGAAGATTTCCGCACCCGTGCGCACAAGGCGTTGGGTGACAAGCAACTGCGAAACAACTTTCGCACTGCGATGGATTCACTGATGACAAAACGGGCAGCGTCCTTCAGCGATGCCCATGAAAGAGAACATTTGCGAGCGCTGGGCAATGCTGTCCGCGCCCGTGCGTTATCGAAGCTGCCCGACCTGCTCGAGCAACTTGAACAGAACCTGACCCGCAACGGTGTGACAGTGCACTGGGCGGAAACGGTGGATGAAGCCAATGGCATCGTCCTCTCGATCATCCGCGCTCACGAGGGGCGGCAAGTGATCAAGGGCAAATCGATGGTCAGCGAAGAAATGGAGATGAACCATTTCCTCGCTGAACGGGGCATTGAATGCCTGGAATCGGACATGGGCGAGTACATCGTCCAGCTCGACCACGAGAAGCCTTCACACATTATTATGCCGGCGATCCACAAGAATGCCGGTCAGGTCGCGTCCTTGTTCCATGACAAACTTGGCGTGGAATACACCAAGGACGTTGACCAACTCATTCAGATCGGTCGCAAAGTCTTGCGGCAGAAATTCTTCGAAGCGGACATCGGCGTCTCAGGCGTCAACTTCGCCGTGGCTGAAACCGGCACCCTGCTGCTGGTGGAAAACGAAGGCAACGGGCGCATGACCACTACGGTGCCGCCGGTACACATCGCCGTTACCGGCATCGAAAAAGTCGTGGAAAACCTGCGTGACGTGGTGCCGCTGGTGTCACTGCTGACCCGCTCGGCCCTCGGCCAGCCGATCACTAGCTACGTCAATATGATCTCCGGCCCACGCAAGGCCGATGAACTCGATGGCCCGCAGGAAGTGCACCTTGTGCTGCTGGACAACGGTCGCAGCCAGGCCTTTGCCGACAGTGAATTACGCCAGACCCTGAACTGCATTCGCTGCGGCGCCTGTATGAATCATTGCCCGGTCTACACTCGAATCGGCGGCCACGCCTATGGGGAGGTTTACCCTGGGCCTATCGGAAAAATCATCACGCCGCACATGGTCGGCCTGGCGAATGTCCCGGATCATCCGAGTGCGTCATCGCTGTGTGGTGCTTGCGGCGAAGCCTGTCCGGTAAAAATTCCTATCCCTTCCCTACTGCGACGCCTGCGGGAAGAGAACGTCAAAGCCCCGGATAGCCCGCATCAAGTGATGCGCGGCCAGGGCAGCAAGTATTCGCGCAAGGAGCGTTTTATCTGGAATGCCTGGGCGAAACTCAACAGCTCACCGACGCTGTATCGACTGTTCGGCTTTGTCGCCACGCGTCTGCGTGCCCTCGCACCGAGCAACGTCGGCCCCTGGACGCAAAACCACAGCGCCCCAAAACCGGCTGCCCGCTCACTGCACGATATGGCCCGCGAGCATCTGGCCAAACAGGGAGACCGCTGATGAGCGCCAAGCAAAACATCCTCGCCAAGTTACGGAAAAGTCTGACCGGCACCACGCCCGTGCCTGACGAGTTCGACGTCGAACTGGTGACAGCGCCGTACACCTACGCACCCGAACAACGCATTCCGCAGCTGCGCAAACTGATGGAAGCGGTGCACACGGAAATCCATCTGACGTCCGGCGAAGCCTGGCCTTCGTTGCTTGCTCAGTTGCTGCGGGATCGTCAGTTGCCGAGCCTGTTGATCGCGCCGACGACGCCGCACGGTCAACGTGTCACTCAGCACTGGGCGAAAAATCCTGGCTTGCCGACGCTACAAGCCTACGACCGCCCGGTGGAAGAATGGAAAGCCGAGCTGTTCAACGACACACCGGCCAGCCTGACCACCACCCTCGGCGCAATCGCCGCCACAGGTAGTCTGATTCTCTGGCCGACGCGGGAAGAACCGCGCTTGATGAGCCTGGTGCCCCCCGTACATTTCGCCCTGCTCAAGGCCAGTGAAATCCGTGACAACTTCTATCAGGTGCAGCAGGAGTTCAACTGGGCTCACGGCATGCCGACCAACGCGCTGCTGGTGTCCGGCCCGTCGAAAACGGCCGACATCGAACAAGTCCTGGCTTACGGTGCCCACGGCCCGAAAGACCTGGTGGTTTTGATCCTGGAGGACCAATGACTCTACCGGCGACTTTCCTGCGAGATGCGCAGCAACTGATACCTCAAGAACGACGGTTCGACGACCCGCTGTCGACATTGGCGTTCGGCACCGATGCCAGTTTCTACCGGTTGATTCCGCAATTGGTGATCCGCGTCGAGTCTGAAGATGAAGTGGTGGCGCTGCTGAAACTGGCGCAACGGGATCAGGTTCCGGTGACCTTCCGCGCCGCCGGCACCAGCCTGTCCGGCCAGGCCATCAGCGATTCGGTGCTGATCGTGCTTGGGGATAACTGGAACGGACGCGAGATCCGCGGCCACGGCACGCAAATCCGTCTGCAGCCGGGCGTCATCGGCGCGCAGGCCAACGCGTGGCTGGCGCCGTTCGGACGTAAGATCGGTCCCGACCCGGCCTCGATCAACGCCTGCAAAATCGGCGGTATCGTCGCCAATAACGCCAGCGGCATGTGCTGCGGCACGGCGCAAAATACCTATCACACGCTGGCCGGTATTCGCCTGGTGCTCGCCGACGGCAGCCGCCTCGACACCGAAGATGCGGCGAGTGTAGCGGCGTTTCGTGAGAGCCACGCAGCGTTGCTTGAACGTTTAGCGACACTGGGCCGCGAGACCCGCGCCAATTCCGAACTGGCTGCAAAAATACGCCACAAATACCGTCTGAAAAATACCACTGGCCTGTCACTTAACGCCCTGGTGGATTACGACGAGCCTGTGGATATCTTGAGCCACTTGCTGGTGGGTTCCGAAGGCACGCTGGGGTTCATCAGTGCCGTGACCTACGACACGGTGATCGACCACCCGAACAAGGCCTCGGCACTGATCGTATTCCCGGATGTGGAGACCTGCTGCAACGCCGTCACCGTGCTGAAAAGCCAACCGGTGTCGGCCGTGGAACTGCTCGACCGTCGCAGTCTGCGTTCAGTGCAGAACAAACCCGGCATGCCGGATTTCGTACAGCACCTGTCGAACAATGCCTGCGCGCTGCTGATCGAATCCCGCGCCGCGTCGTCGACTTTGCTGCACGAGCAACTGGCGCAAATCATGGCGTCGCTGACTTCGTTCCCAGTGGAAAAACAGGTCGACTTCACCGAAGACCCAATCGAGAACGCCCGCCTCTGGGCCATTCGCAAGGACACCTTCCCCGCCGTCGGCGCGGTGCGCAAAACCGGCACCACGGTGATCATCGAAGACGTGACCTTCCCGGTAGAGCAACTGGCCATCGGCGTGAATCGTCTGATCGAGTTGTTCGACAAGTATCACTACGACGAAGCGATCCTTTTCGGACACGCGCTGGAAGGTAATCTGCACTTCGTCTTCACCCAAGGCTTCAACAACCCGGAAGAAGTCGCACGCTATCAGGCGTTCATGGACGACGTGGCGCAGTTGGTCGCGGTGGAATTCGGCGGTTCGCTGAAGGCCGAGCACGGCACCGGTCGCAACATGGCGCCGTTCGTGGAGCTGGAATGGGGCAGCGATGCCTACCAGTTGATGTGGCAGCTCAAACGCCTGCTCGACCCCAACGGCATTCTCAATCCGGATGTGGTGCTCAGCGACGATCCGCAGATTCACCTCAAACACCTGAAGCCGTTGCCGGCCGCCGACGAGATTGTGGATAAGTGCATCGAGTGCGGTTTTTGTGAGCCGGTCTGCCCGTCGAAAGGCCTGACCCTGAGCCCGCGCCAGCGCATCGTGATCTGGCGAGACATTCAGGCAAAAAAACGCGCCGGCGTGGACACCACGGAACTCGAAGCCGCTTACGAATACCAGGGCATCGATACCTGCGCCGCCACCGGATTGTGCGCACAGCGTTGCCCTGTAGGAATCAATACTGGCGAGCTGGTGAAAAAGCTTCGCGGCCGTAAGGCGACGCATACGAAAACTGCCAATTGGCTGGAAGGCAATTTCGCCACCGCGCTGCAAGGCGCCCGTTTCACCCTGCATGTGGCCAATGGCGCGCGGATGCTGCTGGGGGCGCCACGTCTGGCGAAGCTTTCGGCAACGCTGACGAAGTTGTCCAAAGGCCAGGTCCCACAATGGACCAACGCCATGCCGCAGCCAGAAAAAGCCATTCGCTTCAGCCCGATCGTGTCGGACGAGCGCCCTCGCGTGGTGTACCTGGCGGCTTGTGTCTCGCGGGTCATGGGCCCGGCGGCTGGTGATAAAGAGCAAATGTCGCTGTACGACAAAACCCGTGGCCTGCTGGAAAAAGCCGGTTACCAGGTAGTCTTTCCGGACAATCAGGACAGCCTCTGCTGCGGCCAGCCGTTTGCCTCCAAGGGCTACGCCGAACAGGCCGAACACAAGCGCCAGGAACTGATTGGCGCGCTACTGCACGCCAGCCGTGGCGGGCTCGATCCGATCTACTGCGACACCAGCCCCTGCACCTTGCGACTGGTTCAGGACTTGGGAGATGTTCGACTGGACCTGTACGACCCGGTGCGTTTCATCCGTACGCATTTGATGGATCGACTCGACTTCACACCGCAGGAAGCGCCCATCGCCGTGCATGTCACGTGCAGCACTCAGCACCTCGGGGAAAGCCAGGCGCTGATTGATCTGGCGCGCAAGTGCAGCAAAAACGTGGTCATTCCCGAAGGCATTCACTGCTGTGGATTTGCCGGCGACAAGGGCTTCACCACGCCGGAGCTGAACGCCCATTCGCTGCGTACGCTTAAGGACGCGGTGCAACAGTGCAGTGAGGGGATTTCGACCAGCCGCACCTGCGAGATCGGTCTGACGCAACATGGTGGAATTGACTACCACGGGCTGGTCTATCTGGTGGATCGGGTCACACAGCCGAGGGGCATCTGAAGAAAAATAGAACCCTGACGAAACGTCGTAGTCCACTGGTTAAGCCCGGACATTGCCGGGCCTTACCCAACCTCGGCAGCCCGTTCTGATGGCCGGTAAACACCTGAGCCCTCAGTTCAAGGAGATACTCATGAAACGTTCTGTACTGTTAGGTCTGTTCGTTACTGTCTCGCTGATGGCATCCCCCTCGTTTGCCGCTGAAGACCTCTGTGCGGTCAACATTAAAACCATCGAAAATGCCAGGGCACAGACTCCTCCAGAAATGTCTGATCAGGTAATGGACAGCGTCAAGCAAGCCAAAGCCGATCAGGCAAAAGGCACCAAGGAAGGGACTGACGATTGCATCGCCGAGACAGAACAAACGATCAAGCAAATCAAGGACGCGAACAAAGGCGGGAAGTAACCCGGCACAATGCAGACCTTCGGGTGGGCTTTCCTGGCGTTCAACTCGCAGGCTTGTTGCTCATCAAGATTCACAGAGCAACAGGCCAGGGAGCGCTCAGGATGGCTCCACCCAATGCGAAACAAACCAAAACCCGCCAAATGCGGGTTTTGTTGCTTCTGGGGTTTGGGCATGCATGGACCTTTTTTCCATAGCCCTTGGGTGAAAAGCGAATTCTTGCGCAGCGTCGTAGTCTTTTAGTTAGGGCCGATCAATCGTGGCTTGTTTTTCGACCTCGGCCGAGCCCCCGCCCCTATGGCAGCACCAAGACTACCCGTACAAGGAAATACCCATGAAACGTACCGCGATCGCTGGTTTGCTCATGTCTGCTGCACTGTTGGCTTCTCCCGTATTTGCAGCGGACAACGACCTGTGTACGAGCAAGCTGCAACAGCTCAAAGCCAAAGTGAATGCACTGCCGGCGAGCCCTGACAACACCACAATGGAGATCAAAAGACTGCTGGCCAGCGCCGAAGCTTCAAAAGCTGCCGGGGACGACAAAAAATGCGTCACCGAGGCCACCCAAGGATTGTCGCTGGCAAACTGAGCAAAGATCCCGACCCATGATCACTCGCGCCAAGCATCGGGTGGCCTTCTGAGCCACGTTGGCGTACACTGCGCAGGCTTGCTGCTCACTTTGATTCACAGAGCAACAGGCACGGGGCCGTTTAGGATTCGACGCCGGTCGCGAAACTTTAGGTGCATGCCGAGTTGGTAACAGAACTCGTAAATCCACTGTTGCAACTTCTTATAGTTGCCAATGACGAAACCTACGGGGAATACGCTCTCGCTGCGTAAGCAGCCTTAGCCCTTCCCTTCTGGTACCTTCGGGTCCAGCAATCATCAGGGGATGTCTGTAAACCCAAAGTGATTGTCATATAGAACAGAATCGCCGTGCAGTACGTTGTGGACGAAGCGGCTAAAACTTACACAACTCGCCCAAAGCACCCTGCCCGTCGGGTCGCTGAGGGTTAACTTAATAGACACGGCTACGCATGTAGTACCGACAGCGGAGTACTGGCGGACGGGGGTTCAAATCCCCCCGGCTCCACCAAACAAGCTAGACAAAAAAGGCACTTGGCGATTATCGCAAGTGCCTTTTTTGTGTCCGCATGGTTGGGCTTCGCTCGTTGATCAGTCGCCAGGCAGCCTGACGAAAGGAGCAGCGTCTCTTCAGGATCGCGCATTCGTTGCAACATCTACCCCCCACATCGCCATCAGTCACAAGGGGTGGCTATAGCAACGCCTTGATCACGCGTTGTCGCTGAAAATAAAGAAAGCCGCAAATCCTCGGAAAATTGAATTTTTACGGCTTTTTTACCTGGGGGCTCTCCATTCAATTCGGCCAACCACCTAAAACGCCACACCTCCATACGCGGTGCGCCATAGCAAACGATTTGATGAGTACATGACCCACGACTACTTCAGGATTTCGCATCGGACCCTATTCAGTACATAAGGACCGAACTGTTGTGTGCTTAAATATTTCAAGACACCTCCATGATGCTCACCGCAATAAATATCAAGATACTCAAGCATCTTTTCACTGGATATCACGGGCACTCCAGCCTTATCCAGGAGTTTATCAACCATCCCCCGGCCTCCTGCAGTCTCTGAAAAAGCGACTGAAAAAGGCGCAAGCGTAGAAACGCCAAGACCGTAAAACTGATACTGCATCGCCGTCGTTGCTGCGCCCATTACAGGATAAATAGCTTCAAAGGGCACACCAACCCCCCATACAACTATCGGATAATCAGGGAAGTCGTGAAAAGACTCACTGGCTGCTACTATTCTATTTTTTGAGCCTTCAACTTCCGGATATAAATTTGCCACCGTGATCAACGCAGCTACAAGCGGAATAGCGACACTCAACTTCTTGCGCCACCCCGAAGCCATTACAGTAAAAAACGGAGCAATTAACAGCAAGCCGACAAGTGGAACATATACCCGCAAGATCCCAGGGCGCCCCAACAACCCAAATGCAAACATCGCAGAAACACACAAACCCCAACTTACCGCCAATCGCCAACTTGGCCTGATTAATAGCAACGATAACGCAGCCAATACAGAAACCAAGAGCACAGGATGCCACAAGACCTGGATTCCTAGCCAACCGTTACCCAGTGCAATGTCCTGAGTCGGCACGGCACCCAACTCGTCCAGCATTGCCTGTAATACTTGCGGCTTTGCAACAACTGAATCCACAAAAAACCAGTTTTCTATCAGGCTTACATCATTAGAACTGTAACCATGGTGCGATAGAATATCCTGCCGCTGCTTAAGGTTTTCTGCAGCACCAAAATCCGTAAAAGGGGCGCGCGCCGGGTTAAGCTCACTGAATGCTCCCCATTCGTCGCCCTGATAGGCTCGGTGGTCGATGAAGGCTGCTACTGCCACCGCCAAAGCGAGAACAACAAAAGAAATTTTCGCCTGTTTTAGTAAAAGTATTTTTTTCCAGCGAAGTAGCGGCCATGCAACGAGAAGCACCAGCAAAAACTCATGACTTCTAATCATATAGCTAAAAAAGGCTAGAACACAGCCGTACACCAACATTCGAAAATCACGTTCCCTCTCATACAAATGCCAGCAGACAAATGCGGCCACCATCAAAAAACCAGAGTTAATGGTGAATTGAGGAAAAAGTGTTGGGCGCGCAAGCAAAAGTACTAATACAGACAAACAACCCAAGTAACTCACGCCAAGCCGGAACAGCCCATTAACAACAAACGCCCCAACTACAACCAGAGTCCCCATGGTTGCAATGGAATAACCTAATACACCATTAACTTCCGGAATAAATCGTACAAAGTACCCCCACAAAACGTTTGAAAACATAAGGGTCGGTGGAGAACCACTGGATGCAATACCATAACCATGAGCGATCATCGACATTGCAACATCATCATTTGTTTCCCATATCGGAAACAACAATGAACAAAGCAACAATACAAAACAAGTGACCAGAGCGAAAGAGCCGGCTAAAATCAGGCGCTTCGAATTCATGACTGGCTTAACTTTAAAATCAATCACAAACTTCCACCATTTCTTCCACAAAGACAACCAGCATGACGACATCCTTTGCTGCAATTCGACCACTGTTATTTTTTTAACAACTATTAAATTAGACGATACTTTACAATAAAGCCCTGCACTCCACCTATTGTTTTTCTAAAATATTTCGGTATCAGCCGGCTGTTAAAACAGTACCACGATCCGGACGCCTACTCATACTGGTCGTGTTTTTTTGTTGAGCTCCCACCACTCTCGGTCGACGTAATGTCCTGGCTCAGAAAAAGGCTCCTGGTGGTTTTCCCAGTGCCTTTTTTTGTGCCAGTAGAATCGCCAACGAGACTACATCAACGTGTCGTACTCCAGGTCTTCCAGCGCCGTGGACAGTCGTTGCAGCCCCAACAACGCACACCAGCAACGACAGCGTGAACCCGTAACCAAAGAAGCCTCGGCCAAGGCGAATTACCGCCCTTCAGTAAGCAAGCATGCTCACCGAAAGAGCGCCCTTCTCCACAGCAATGACTTTGCGCCGCGTCAATCGGGCAAGTTCGGCGAGTTTCGCTTGCGTGAGGCCACGATTCATACGCTTTCCGCGTTTTTTTCTATGAACGAAGTTTCATGGCCCTCCTACACTCAATCCGCACAAGCCCACAACGCAGAGTCGCCATGACCACCCTCAAAGACCGCTTGAAGCAAGGCAAGGACGCTCGAAAAAACTGCCCTCGCAGTGCTCAGGCGGCCACCGGAAAAACCAATCGTGACCCGCTGCCGTTGATCAAGCGCTCCAGCGAGGGACGGGTCAATTCTCTGGTCGAGTTGCGCTACGGTCGCATGCTGGTGTCGCCGTTCACCTTTTATCGCGGCAACGCGCTGTTGCAGGCTCACGACCTGGCCGGCACGGCGAACATGGGTCTGGTGTCGACGATCTGCGGTGACAGTCACTTGATGAACTTCGGCGGTTTCGCCACGCCAGAGCGCAACCTGCTGTTCAGCGTCAATGACTTCGATGAGGTCCATCCCGGCCCCTGGGAGTGGGATGTCAAACGTCTGGTGGCGAGTTTCATGGTGGCCGCCCGTGACCTGCGCCACGGCGAAACCGTGGAAGAAAACGTCTGCCGCGAAGTGGTCGCCGCGTATCAGCAAACGATGCTCGAGTGCGCGGAGCAAAGTGCGTTGGAGACTTGGTACGAGTCCATCAGTTATGACGATCTGCGGCAACAGGCGAGTAAAGCCACGCTGGAGCACGTGGAGCGCGCCATCGCCAAAGCCGAACGCCGCACCCATGCCGAATTGTTGCCGAAAATCAGTGAACGTGACGCCGCAGGCCGTCTGATCATTCGCGATGACCTGCCGGAAATTTTCCATCTGCACAAAAACACCACGCTGCTGGATGCCGACGATGACTGGCTCCGGCTCGCGGACTGGCGACCGCTCTACGAGACGTTCATGAGTGAGTACCGGACGACCCTGCAAGCCGACCGGCGCGGGCTGCTGTCGCGCTTCAATGTTCAGGACCTGGCGTTCAAAGTGGTCGGCGTCGGCAGTGTCGGCACGCGCTGCCTGGTGGCGCTGCTGACTGACGAGCAAGAGTTCCCGTTGTTCCTGCAATTCAAGGAAGCACGGCGGTCGGTGCTCGCCGATTACGTGAAGGCCAAGTCTCGCGTGCGGCATAACGGTCAGCGCGTGGTCGATGGCCAACGGCTGATGCAGTCCGCCAGTGATCTGTTCCTCGGCTGGACCACCGGCCCCAACGGTCGCCATTTTTACGTGCGCCAGTTGCGCGACATGAAAATCTCCGCCGAACTGGAAACCTTCGACGCCGAAGCCTTTGCCGCCTACGGCCGAATCTGCGGCCGCGCCCTCGCCCGTGCGCACGCCAAATCGTCCGGGCACGCTGCGCAGATCAGCGGTTATATCGGCAAAAGCGATGCGCTGGCCGATGCGCTGTTCAAGTATGCGAAAACCTACACCGAACAGAATGACCGCGACTTCGAACGCTTCCAGCAAGCCTGTCGCAAGGGGCGTTTGCGGGCACGGTCGGAGGCGGATTTTGCGGCCGATCATTTGCCGTAAGCCCCGACTTTGCCGCGGCGCAGATGAATTTTTCTTCACCCCATCGCGCCCCGGCAACCGGTACATTGCGCTCGCTCATTCAAGAAACTACGGTTTGCCCGCCCTCCCGCGGGCTTTTTTTTGGGTTCTTCACGGATTACCGGGAAAGACGCTCTTGGTCTTCATGAAAAAGAATTCGCTGTCCCGGTAACCGTACGCCATCCGCTTGATGACTTTGCTCACGGATTACGCGTACGACCGCAGTCGCCTGTAGGAGCGAGCCTGCTCGCGATGGCGGCTTCACTGTCGATAAAAATGTCGTCGTCATTGCAGGACATCTCCTACCAAAAACGAAGAAAACGCCCACAGATTTTTAAGGTTGTTGCTCGGAAGCGGGCTCTTTAGTCTTTGCTTGTCACTGAAAACTCAGTGATCGGGTGTGAGATCCCCGGCTCAGCAATTGGAAACGAGCGCCAGTCCCCCCATAATTGCCGCCAGCTATTCGCTGTCCGCAATACTTTATGGCGGCTGTGTGCGGGCAGACTTTGGTCTGGCCGGGTTCCTTTTGCCGGTGATCTCACTCCGCACATAGCTGCCACCTCTTCGCCGAGTGAGATCGGGAGTTGATGGCTCCGACTACGAAAGGAACCTTCTAGTGGATAAATTAATCCCCGATCCCCCCACCAACAAACCCTATCGCCCCAGCCCCTTTTTCACGATTCTCCCCGACATCGGCACTGAAAACCTCCTCGCCCATGCCTGCGAGTCATTGGCATCCGCCAGCGTCATGACCAGCGATTTAGCCACCTACCTCGACGGTTCACAGCGCAACACCGCGCTGGCCATTGCGCAGATCATCATGCTGGCGGAGCTGGCAGTGAACCAGGCACTGGATAACGTTGATCCGCAGGAGTAGGCAGGCATACCGCGTCATCGTTAATCGCGAGCAGGCTCGCTCCCACACTGGACCGCGTTCCCTTGCGGGAGCGAGCCTGCTCGCGATGACGGACGGCCAGCCGACAGTGATGTCATCTGATCCACCGGCACATCCAGCCGCGCTCGCCCATAAAACGCCAACGCCGTCAGCAAACACGCCAGCCACACGAAGATCCCGGCCCAGAACGTGTGGGACATGTAGTGCCAGCCTTGCAGGACCCGCGTCGTGCCGTAGACAAAACCGAGCAGCAGCGAGCCGTACATCAGCGCTTTCGAATAGCGCCAGCGATAGCGGCGCGCCACGAAGTACAACGCCAGCATGGTGAACCCGCCCGAAGCATGCCCGCCCGGCCAGCAGCGCCCCTCACCGGCTTCCCTGAACAGTTGGAAGTTTTCGTACCACTCCATGTGGGCAATTTTCCCGCCATACAGGGTCGTTTCAATCGGGCAATACACGCTGGTGTGCGCCTTGAGGAAATGGATCACCCCGGTGCAAATGGCAAACGCGAACACTACAAACAGAAAATCCCGACGATGGTCATAGGCAAACTTCAGGACCGGAGCGGCTTTACTCCGCTCCAGAAATCGGCCAAGACGCGGTCGCTTTTGCGGGTTGATCAGCGGCCAGACAAACGACAGCATCGCGCCGATCAAGGCAATTTCAGCCGTCCAGTTCGGAATGATGCGCGCCCATTTATGGGTGAGTTTTTCAAAGAAGTGAATCTGGTCGAGCGGGAAGGTCTGGGTCAGCGGATCAAAAAAAAGATTACTGAACGCGATGTCGATTTTGGTCATGTCGAACATCAGAAAAACGACGGCTGCGCAGGCCAATGGAATACCGAAGTTGAAATAGTAAAAACGCATGGGATTACTCATTGGCTGGTCACCGAGCGCCAGTCGGAAGCTTCGATATAACCAAGCATTCGCGGCGCCTGTAGCGATTCGGCGGAGATAAACAAAGAGGCGCCATAGCCAAGAGTGGCCGTCGGCAACTTGAGGCCTTTCTCGATCTGCGCCATGCATTCACTGTGGGTCACCAGAATCAGATTACGCCCTGGCACTTTGTGCGCCAGCGCGTCACGCAACATAGTGCCCTTGCAATTGATCAACCACTCCTCATGGGTACTCACCTTGTTGAACATGTAGGAGGCCGTCTGCGCGGTCCGCATCATCGGGCTGTTGTAAATGTCAGCCTCGCTCAGGCCGAGCCTTTCGAATTGCGCGCCGACACTCACGGCGACGCTGCGCGAACGATCCGTGATGCCGTCATTGCCCGTCAGACACGCGGCCGTCGAGTGATCGCAGCGCTCGACATGGCGCACCAGCACAATCATGTCGCCCTTGGCCCAACCGGATAACAACGCCCGGGCGCCCGAGACATTGCCATGGGCCAGGTCCGGAACGGCGGCAGGCCGCAACAGCCAGACGGTCAACGGGATCACCAACAGCGCCGAGGCGAGTACCACTGCGGTGTTTCGATAGCGGGTAAAACGGCTCAGATCAATCGAGCGTTTGACCCCGAACAGACTCAGTCTCAATTCCACATCAGGCCGCCTCACCGGCATGCATCACTTACATTCGATGCCGCGAGGGTAGAGAGGCTCGCGTCGGCAGCCGGTGAAACCCATGTGAAAAAAAGCTTAAGCCCCCTGCAAAAACTTTTGTTACAGAACCGTCTGACAAAATCCTTTCAGCTCTCGCGATTGCTGCCGATACAGACCTGCTACACACCCTTGGCTACCAAAAACAACAATCTTCCAGCCAACCGACGACCAAAAGCGCAACGTTCCTGGAGGAATTTGATGAATAGCTGGTTCGGCAACATCAGCGTGAACATGAAACTGGGCCTGGGGTTTGGCCTGGTCCTGGCACTGACCTGCGTCCTCGCCCTGACCGGCTGGACGAGCCTGGGCAGCCTGATTGACCGCAGCAACTGGATGAGCGACATCACCCAGCTCAATGCCGGCCTGACCAAACTGCGTGTGGTTCGCTTGCAATACATGCTGACCAACGGCGATGAAACCACTGCGCAGAACGTCCAGACCACCCTGGATGCGTTTGCCGCTCAGCAACAAGCGCTGCTGGTGAAGTTCAAGAGCCCGGAAAACCTCAAGCTGCTCAAAGAGCAAGGTACGCAAATTGACGCGTACAAAACGTCCCTGAACAAAATGCGCAGCGCCTACCGCGCCGGCAACAGCGCGCGCGACGCCATGGGCGCCAACGCGGAAAACGCGAATTCGCTGATCAACGCCATCAGTACCCGCGTACAACAAATGCCGTTGAGCGATCAGCGCTTCGAACAATTCCAGGCCATCACCGCCGCCAAGGAAGCGTTCATGCTGGCCCGCTACGAAGTGCGCGGTTATACCGCGACCACCAACGCCGAGACCGAGCAGAAAGCCGTCGGCCAACTGGACGCGGCCATCGCCAGCCTGAAACAGCTCAATGTGCAATTCGCCGACACTATGCTGGACGAGTTGCGCCAACTGGAAACGGCATTGAGCAATTACCGCAGCGCTTTGCAGGCTTATAAAGCCGCGAGCAACGATGCTGTGCAGGCGCGCAAGGAAATGACCGATCAGGGCGCCGCCATCGTGACCCTGAGTGAGCAGCTGTATCAGATCCAGCTCGACCGTCGTGACGCCGAAAGCGCACAAGCCCGCACCCTGCAACTGATCAGCACCTTGCTGGCGTTGCTGGTCGGGATCATTGCCGCCGTCATCATCACCCGTCAGATCACCCGCCCGCTGCGCGACACGCTGGCAGTGGTCGAGCGCATCGCCGGCGGCGACCTGTCCCAGGACGTCAAAGTGACGCGCCGCGATGAACTCGGCGTGCTGCAACAAGGCATCGCGCGCATGGGCGTGACCCTGCGTGACCTGATCAGCGGTATCCGCGACGGCGTCACCCAGATCGCCAGCGCCGCCGAAGAACTGTCCGCCGTGACCGGGCAGACCAGCGCCGGCGTTAACAGCCAGAAGATCGAGACCGATCAGGTGGCCACCGCCATGCACGAGATGACCGCCACCGTGCAGGAAGTCGCGCGCAATGCCGAAGAAGCGTCACAAGCAGCGGCCGCCGCCGACGGCGAAGCCCGCGAAGGCGACAAAGTGGTCAACGAAGCCATCGCTCAGATCGAGCGCCTGGCCAGCGAAGTGGTGCGTTCCACCGAAGCCATGAGTGTGCTGCAACACGAAAGCGACAAGATCGGCAGCGTCATGGACGTGATCAAGGCCGTGGCCGAACAGACCAACCTGCTGGCGCTCAACGCTGCCATTGAAGCGGCGCGCGCCGGTGAAGCCGGTCGTGGTTTTGCCGTGGTGGCCGATGAAGTGCGTGGCCTGGCCCAGCGCACGCAGAAATCCACCGAGGAAATCGAAGGCCTGGTGGCCGGTTTGCAGAACGGCACGCAACAAGTGTCCGCCGTGATGAACAACAGCCGCGCCCTCACCGACAGCAGCGTCGCCCTGACCCGCAAGGCCGGCGTGTCACTGGAAAATATCACCCGCACGGTGTCCAACATCCAGTCGATGAACCAGCAGATCGCTGCCGCCGCCGAACAGCAAAGCGCCGTGGCCGAAGAGATCAGCCGCAGCATCATCAACGTACGCGACGTGTCCGAACAGACCGCCGCTGCCAGCGACGAAACCGCTAAATCCAGTGTTGAACTGGCGCGGTTGGGTAATCAGTTGCAGATGATGGTGAGTCACTTCAGGGTTTGACGTTCACTTTGCGGTGAATGGAAGACCGCATTCGCGGGCAAGCCACGCTCCCACAGGTTTCGCGTCGTTCAATGTATGTGCGAACGACATAAGACCTGTAGGAGCGTGGCTTGCCCGCGAATGCAATCGAACAGACAACGGATACCTGGGATCAGCCCTTAGCCTCGCTTTCACCGCCTTAACGCAGAGGCAGATCTAACTCGATACCACCACTCTCTCTGAATCGATTATTGATTCGACTCCCCAAACCGCAGGTACGACCATTCGGGTCTAGCGCTTTCCTCAAGATGAAGAGAGCCTCTTCTTCAACTGAACGGCAATTACTCTCTGCCGCGATTCGCAATTGCTCGTAGAACTGCGGATCAAGATCGCCAATGGTAATGCTGGTCATAAGCGCCGCCTGTGCTCGTCAAAATCGAATGGACGACACTATCACGAGGCGTGATTTTTCCTGCCGCGTTACACACTAATCGCATTGGTAAACACCAACCGATTCCCGAACGGATCAGCGATGGTCATGTCCTGGCTGCCCCACGGCATGGCCTGAATCTGTGGGTGCGAAAACGTGTAGTCCTTGGCCAGCAATTGCTGCTGAAATGCCTCCAGCTCATCGGTCTCGATGCGCAGCGCCGAGCCCGGTGTGCTGTCGCCGTGATGTTCCGACAGGTGCAACACGCATTCGCCGCGGGAGACTTGCAGGTACAGCGGGAAATTCGGCTCGAAACGGTGCTGCCAGTCGATCTTGAAACCGAGGAAGTCGACGTAGAACTCCACGGCCTTGTTTTCGTCGAAAATCCGCAGGATCGGGGTGGTTTTGCCGAAGCTCATCAAGTTGCTCCCAGACTGGTAAGGCCCAGAGTGTAGCCGGGCTAGTGTCAGCGCTTCGGCTTGGCGATGGCTTTCTTTAATTGCAATGTGCCACCACGTGAAGCAGTTCAAAAGATTTGTCGACTGGCTGATCGCTTTCGCCGGCAAGCCTGGCTCCTACAGGGGTTTGTGGAGGCTCTGAAAACCGTCACGCAAATCGCCTTCCCGCGCCAGGAACCGCCCTTCCCTTTTGCCGTTCGCCTGCCCTTCGCTGTAACTCAACACACCGTTGACCCACACCCCGTCGATGCCTTCTGCCGCCCGTTGCGGATCGTTGAAATCCGCGACATCACGAATCGTTGCAGGATCGAACAACACCAGGTCCGCCCAATGCCCTTCACGGATTTCACCCCGCTCCTTCAAGCCGAATCGCGCCGCGGACAACCCGGTCATTTTGTGTACCGCGGTGTGCAGCGGAAACAGCCCGACATCGCGACTGAAATGTCCGAGGACGCGTGGGAAAGCGCCCCACAAACGTGGATGCGGGAACGGGTCTTCCGGCAAGCCGTCGGAGCCGACCATCGACAGCGGATGCGCGAGGATGCTTCGTACGTCTGCCTCGTCCATTCCGTAGTACACCGCGCCAGCCGGTTGCAGCCGGCGAGCGGCTTCCAGCAGCGGAACGTTCCACTCGGCGGCGATATCCATCAGGTCGCGGCCACCGAGTTCCGGGTGCGGCGTGGACCAGGTGATGGTGATGCGGTGCGCATCGGTCACTTGCTTGAGGTCCAGGGTCGAAGAACTTGCCGCGTAGGGATAGCAATCGCAGCCCACCGGGTGGGTTTTCGCGGCCTCTTCAAGTGAGGCCAACAGTTGCGGACTGCGCCCCCAGTTACCGGCGCCGGCACATTTGAGGTGGGAAATGATCACCGGTGATTGCGCATGACGGCCGATCTGGAACGCCTCGTCCATGGCCTCCAGCACGGGCTCGAATTCGCTGCGCAAATGCGTGGTGTACACCGCGCCGAACGCGGTCAGTTCTTCGGTCAGTTGCATCACTTCATCGGTGGACGCCGAGAACGCGCTGGCGTACGCCAGACCAGTGGACAGACCCAACGCGCCGGCTTCAAGGCTTTCGCGCAGTTGCTCACGCATCGCGCTGATTTCATCCGGCGTGGCCGTACGAAACAGGTCGTCGAGGTGATTACTGCGCAACGCGGTGTGGCCGACCAGAGCGGCGACGTTCAACGTGGTGTTTGCCGCTTCGACCGCCGCGCGGTAGTCGCGGAATGTTGGGTAAACAAAGGCCGCCGAGGTGCCGAGCAGGTTCATCGGGTCTGGCGGATCGCCCTTCAAGCTCACCGGAGAAGCGCTGATCCCGCAGTTGCCGACGATCACCGTGGTCACGCCCTGGCTGAGCTTGGGCAGCATTTGCGGCTGGCGGATCACCACCGTGTCGTCGTGGGTGTGCACGTCGATGAAACCTGGCGCCAGCACTCGGCCAGCGGCGTCGATTTCTTCGGTGGCGGTGGCGTCGTGCAGGTCGCCGATGCGCTCGATGCGGCCATGCAGAATCGCCACGTCGGCGGGGTAACCGGGGGCGTTGCTGCCGTCGATGATCAGGGCGTTGCGAATCAGCGTGTCGTACATCATGTCAGTCTCCCAGCGGCAAGTGATCGTCGCCGCCGCGGTAATCGTCGAGGGCGAGTTTGATCCGCCGCAGACGTTCTTGATTGTCTTCAGGATTGGCCAGCGCCAGCTCGGTTGCGAGCACGTCGATGGCCAGCAGCATGCCGTAGCGCGCCGCCGTGGGTTTGTAGATGAACGAGGTTTCCGCACTTTGCAGTGGCAGCACGATGTCGGCCAGTTGCGCCAACGGCGAGTCGCTGCGTGTGATGGCCAAAATTCTTGCGCCGTAGTTGCGGGCCAGTTCCACCGTTTCGAGCAACTCGGGGGTGATGCCGGTCAGCGAACAGACGATGACCACGTGCTCGGCACTGAGGCTGGCTGCGGTGACCCGCATCATCACCGGGTCGTGGCACACCGAAATCGGGTAGCCGAAGCGCACCAGCCGCACTTGCAGTTCATCGCTGCACAAGGTCGAGCAACCGCCCATGCCGAAGGCATGAATCATCCGCGCCTTGCCCAACAGTTTCACCGCGTCGGCGAAGCGCGACTCGTCGAACGCCGACAGGTGCTGACGCAACGTCGACTCGATGTCGCCCACAATCTGCCCATAGAACGCCGACTGATCGGGCGTGCCCGCCGGGTCGAGAAAACGGCTGCCGACGCCGCTGGCCTGCGCCAGTTGCAGGCGCAGGTCGCGCAAGTCGCGGCAACCCACCGTGCGGGCGAAACGCGACAGCGTGGCGGTGCTGACTTCCGCTCTCAGCGCCAGCTCGTCGAGGCTGGCGGCAGAGGCAAATCCTACGTCGTCGAGCATCAGTCGCGCGATGCGTCCTTCGCCGGCGCTGAAGGAATCCTGACGGGCGCGGATCTGGTAGAGGATGTCCATGGCAAGCGGCTCCGGTTAAATCAGGTAAGAAAGACCCACGGTCAACGCAAAGGCGACCAGCGAAATAATGGTCTCCAGCACGGTCCAGGTCTTGAACGTCTGGGTGACGCTCATGTTGAAGTATTCCTTGATCAACCAGAAGCCGCCGTCGTTGACGTGGGAAAAGATTACCGACCCGGCGCCGGTCGCCAGCACCAGCAACTCCGGATGCGGATAACCCAGACCGATGGCCACCGGCGCGACAATGCCGGAGGCGGTGGTCATGGCCACGGTGGCGGAACCGGTGGCGATGCGCATCAGCGCGGCGAACAGCCAGCCCATCAGCAGCGGCGACAGGTGAAACTCATGAGCCAGGCTGACGATCTGGTCGGTGACCCCGGCGTCCACCAGGATCCGGTTCAAGCCGCCACCGGCGCCGACCAGCAAGGTGATGCTGGCGGTCGGTGCCAGGCATTCGTTGGTGAACTTGAGGATCGATTCACGGTTGAAGCCCTGGGCGAGGCCGAGGGTCCAGAAGCTCAGCAGGGTCGCCAGCAACAGCGCGATCACCGAGTTGCCGATGAACAGCAAAAACTGGTTGAAGCCGCTGCCCGGCGTGGAGATCAGGTTGGCCCAGCCGCCGATCAGCATCAACAGCACCGGCAACAGAATGGTCGCCATGGTGATGCCGAAACCCGGCAGGCTGTCGCGCGGTTCGCGCTCAAGGAACTGCCGTTCCAGCGGGTTTTCCGCCGGCAGTTGAATGCGCGGCACGATGAATTTGGCGTACAGCGGGCCGGCAATAATCGCCGTCGGAATGCCGATCAAAATCGCATACATCAACGTCTGCCCGACCGACGCCTGATACACCTGCACCGCCAGCATCGCCGCCGGGTGCGGCGGCACCAGCGCATGCACCACCGACAGCCCGGCGACCATCGGCAAACCGACCATCAAAATCGACACACCGACGCGGCGCGCCACGGTAAACGCGATCGGCACCAGCAACACAAAACCGACTTCGAAGAACAACGGCAGCCCGACCAGGAACGCGATGCACACCATCGCCCAATGCGCGTTCTTCTCGCCGAAACGGTCGATCAAAGTGCGCGCCACCTGCTCGGCGCCGCCGGACTCGGCCATCATCTTGCCGAGCATCGTGCCCAGCGCCACCACCAGCGCAATGTGCCCCAGGGTCTTGCCGACACCGGCCTCGTAGGCGCCGACCACCCCGGACGGCGGCATGCCGGCGAGCAATGCCAGGCCGATGGACACCAGGGTGATGACGATGAAGGGATTAAGCCGGTAACGGGCGATCAGAACGATCAGCGCGATGATGGCGATGGCGGCATACACCAGCAGCCAATAGCCGAAGGACAGGGTCATGCGGTACTCCTCGAAAGGGTCACGTCGAAAGTTTTGTGAAACTCTTAAAACATTTCGAAGCGTTAAACTCAAACGAGGTGAAAGTAATTTTCGTAGAGGGGTAAGGGTTGTCGCGCAGAGATATGCGAGGTCGGTGAATATGAAAATCGGGCAGACGGATTTACATCCGCCCCCCCCCCTGTGGGAGCGAGACCGGCTTGCCGGCGATGGGCGTCAACGATAACGCGCACTTCCTGAATCAACGCGTTGTCTGAACGTTTTTCGCGAGCAGGCTCGCTCCTACAGGGAATGGCCGCAGCCCAGAGGATTGATAGATCAGTCGTGACTGACCCGGGCACGCTTGAGCAACTTCTTGCAGCGTTCGGACAGGTGCAACACCCGCAGATGCTTGCCCGCCTTGGCGTAACGTTCGCGCAGGGTCTTCAGCGCCGCGATGGCCGAGTAGTCGACGAAGCTCAGGTGACGACAATCAATCGTCACCACGGACGGGTCATTGGCAGGATCGAACTGGTTGAGAAACGGTGTAGTCGAGGCAAAAAACAGCGTGCCATGCAGCAGGTAAAGCTTGCTGCCGTCGGTTTCGAGGTGACTGTCGGCATACAGCTCGCGGGCCTGCTGCCAGGCAAAGTTGAGCGCTGCAATGATGATCCCGCAAAGCACGGCGGTGGCCAGGTCGGTGAACACCGTGATGACCGTCACGGCGACGATCACCAGCACGTCGTTCAGCGGAACCTTGTTGACCACCCGCAGCGAAGCCCAGGCGAAGGTTTGCTGTGACACCACGAACATCACCCCGACCAGTGCGGCCAGCGGAATGCGCTCGATCAGCGGCGACAAAAACAAAATGAACAGCAGAATCAGCACGCCGGCCACCACGCCGGAAAGCCGACCTCGGCCACCGGAGCTGAGGTTGATCACGGTCTGGCCGATCATCGCGCAGCCGCCCATGCCGCCAAACACACCGGAGACCATGTTGGCCGCGCCCAGCGCCACACACTCACGATCCGGGAAGCCACGGCTCTCGGTGATTTCGTCGGTCAGGTTCAGGGTCAACAGGGTTTCCAGCAGGCCGACCAGCGCCATCAATATTGCGTAAGGGGCGATGATGCGCAGGGTGTCCAGCGTCCACGGAATGTCTGGCAAGGCCAGCGTCGGCAAGCCACCGGCGATGTGCGCCATGTCACCCAGTGTGCGGGTCGGCAAGCCGAGCAGGTACACCGCCAGCCCGACGCCCAGAATCGCCACCAGCGCTGGCGGCACGGCACGGGTCAGTCGCGGCAGCAGATAGACGATCGCCATCGTCAGCGCCACCAATCCGCTCATCACATAAAGCGGTGAGCCGCTGAGCCAGTTGTCACCACTCTTGAAGTGTTCCAGTTGCGCCAGCGCGATGATGATCGCCAGGCCGTTGACGAAGCCGAGCATCACCGGATGCGGCACCATCCGCACCAGTTTGCCGAGCTTCAGCAACCCGAACGCCAGCATGATCAACCCGCCCAGCAACACCGTCGCGAGCAAGTACTGCACACCGTGCTGCACCACCAGCGCGACGATCACCACGGCCATCGAACCGGCCGCACCCGACACCATGCCCGGCCGACCACCGAACAGCGCGGTCAGGGTGCAAATGATGAACGCGCCGTACAGGCCCATCAGCGGGTTGAGGTGAGCCACCAGCGCGAAGGCGATGCATTCTGGCAACAAGGCGAAAGAGGTGGTGAGCCCGGCCAGGACATCGGCGCGCAGACGGTTTGCTTTCATGGGGAGGACTGGACACAACTGGGGAAGAGGGGGCGGATGGTACGGAATTGAGGGCGGCCCGGCCAGTTGCGGTGCTGCTGAAGACGCCTTCGCGGGCAAGCCTCGCTCCTACAGGGGTTGTGTCGTTCACCCATTTTGTGAGCGACACAACCCCTGTAGGAGCGAGCGGTGCGGCGATCCGACTTGCCCGCGAAGACCGATGACGCGGTCTAAAGCGAACTCACACCATCTCGTTAAGAATCCACTCAACCACCGAAGTCCGCTTCGGCACCCAACCCAGCAACTCCCGCGCATGCTTGCCGCGCACCCGGCTGTTGGAACCCAAACCGTAGTTGGCCATTTCATAACCCCACTCGGCTTCGGCCTCTTTCAGCGGCCAGTCTTGCGGCTCAGCGAGATTCAACGCCTGGGCAATCGCCGTGGTCATGTCGACGAACGACGCTTCACCGCTCTCAACGAAATAGAACGTGCCCGGTATGTTTTTGGTCAGCGCCAGCAGGTACAGGGACACCACGTCTTCGATGTGCACGTTGGACCAGATGTTCCGGCCGGTGCCGACATGCCGAACCACGCCACTTTTGCGTGCCTGTTTCAGCAGGCGCGGCAACTGCACGCTGTCGCGATTGACGCCCAGGCTGCGGCCGTAGATCAGCGTGTTACAGATGACCGCCGAGTTCACCTCGTCGTTCGCCGCATCGAGGATCAGGTTGTCGATGGCCACGCGGGCCGCCTTGTCGACAGTAGGCTCCGGCAGCGTGTCTTCGTAATAAATGGCGTCGCCGAACTGGCCGCCCGACGCATCGCCGACGATGCTCGAACCGCTGGTGTGCAGGAACACCTTGTTGGAACCGCGCAAGGCATTGACCAAGGCTTCCACCGCGCCGCGATGGTCGCTGCTGGCGGCATTGATCACCGCGTCGGCAGCGCGGGCCTGTTCGGCCAATAGTGCGCTGTCGTCAAGAGTGCCGATGACCGCCGTGATGCCCAACGCGCTCAGCTCATTGGCTTGTTCGCTGCTGCGCACCAGGCCGGTGACCTTGTGGCCAGCGCGAACCAGGCCCGTAGCGATGGAGCCGCCGATGAAACCTGCAGCGCCGGTAACGAATACGTTCATGGAGAAACTCCCTGCGTGAATAAGTGATGCAACGAGTATCAAGCAGTCATCACGACTGAAAAATCCCCGTTGACCCAATTCACTCTTGCGCAGGAGTCATGAATCAACCTTCGAAATCCGCATTCGCGTACACCGCCAATTTGCCCTGGATAAAGTCCAGGAAGCACTGAATCCGCAGGGCCAGCTGCGAGTTGCGGTAATAGACCGCGTTGATCGGCTGGCGATAACCGCTGTTGAAATCCGCCAGCAGCACTTTCAGGCGCCCGGCACGGATGTCTTCGATGGTCATGAAATGCGACAGGCTGGCAATGCCCTGACCTTCCAGCGCCAGGTGCCTGATCGTCTCGCCGCTGGACGCGCTGATGGACGCCTGAATCGGCCAGCGATCGCCATGCACATAACGCAGCGGCCATTGGTTGAGGCCTTCATTGTGGGTGAAGCCCAACAGCGCATGCCCGCTCAGGTCCTCGACCACCAGCGGTGTGCCGTGTTGCTCAAGGTAAGCCGGGCTGGCGACGATGTGCAGCGGGCTGCAACCCAGCGAGCGGGCATGCAGGGTCGAGTCGGCCAGCGTGCCGATGCGGATGGCGATGTCGGTGCTTTGTTCGAGCAGGTCGATGATCAGGTCGTTGCTGTTGAGTTCGAGCTGGATGTCCGGGTAGAGCCGGCGGAACTCGTCGATGTACGGCACGATGGCGTGCAGCATGAACGGCGAGGCGGCGTTGATCCGCAGACGCCCGGACGGGGTTTGCTGACGTGAACTGAGGCGTTCTTCAAGTTCCTCCATCTGATCGAGAATCAGTTTGGCGTGCTCGAAGAAATACTTGCCCTCCTCCGTCAGGTCCATGCGCCGCGTGGTGCGGTTGATCAGCGTGGTATCGAGCTTGGCCTCCAGCCGCGACAACGTGCGGCTGACCGCCGAAGGCGTCTGCCCGACCTGTTCGGCCGCAGCGGAAATCGATCCGCACTCAATCACGCAGACGAAAATCTGCAACTCATCGGATCTGGCTTTCACCTGTGTTCCCTATCGCTTTGTGTAGGAGCCAGCTTGCTGGCGATGGCGTCCTCAGGATTGCTATCGCCGGCAAGCCGGCTCCTACAGGTTCGGATTCCAGATGACGATAGTAGCCGAACCTTATGCTTTCAGGCCGAACACCTTGGTCAGGTGCTGCTCATAGCGCGCCACATCACTTTCGATGTTCGGGCGCTTCATCACGTCAACCGCCAGGAATGTCGGCAAACCGGTCATGCCGAGGAATTCGTTGGCCTTGTGGAACGGGAAGTACACCGCGTCCACGCCCTTGCCTTCGAAGAAGTCGGTCGGGTCGTCGAAAGCTTGCTGCGGCGCGTTCCAGGTCAGCGACAACATGTATTGCTTGCCCTGCACCAAACCACCGCTGCCGTACTTTTGCGAAGCATCGGAACGGGTGCGGCCGTCACTGGCGTAGAGGCTGCCGTAGCCTTCGGTGAAGACTTCGTCGATGTACTTTTTCACCGTCCACGGCGCGCCCATCCACCAGCCCGGCATTTGATAAATGATCACGTCGGCCCAGAGGAATTTGGCAACTTCTTCAGCGACGTCATAGCCCTCGTCGATGAACGTGGTTTTCATGTCAACGCCGCCACGATCCAGCACGCTCAACGCAGCTTCATGCAGGGTGGTGTTGTAGCGGCCATCGGAGTGCGCAAACTTTTTGCCGCCATTGAGCAACAGGACTTTTTTCATGAGGAATCTCGGAAGGGTCAGAAAGTGGATGGCGGCAGGTTAGCGACCGGCCTCGCGCGGAATAAGTCCTGAATTCGCAAAATTCATTTGACCTATACGCACGAATCAACAGGCGATTGTTGCCATAAACTGGCGCCGATTCTGACTTTGAGGAGACTCCTGATGAGTGAAATACAAGGCTTCATCCTGCACGCCAAAACCCGCCCGGAAAAATCCGACGCCTTCGAAGCGTTCTTCCGCGGTTATGTCGAAGCGAGTCGTGCCGAGCCAGGCTGCATCGAATACCACATGCTGCGCGACAAACAGGACCCAACACTGTTTATCTTCTTCGAGATCTGGCAATCCCAGGCGCACCTCGACGTGCACTCGAACCTGCCGCACATGAAGCAGTTCCTCGAACAGCGCGACGAATTCCTGGAACAGGATTTCGATATCCGTGCCATCGAGATGCTCAGCCCGTCGTCCGCTACCCGCTGATCAGCAAGTGGCCGCCGAGCACACCGAGGCCGATGAAGAACACGCGTTTGAACAGCACGGCGCTGATCCGCTGGCGCAGCCATTGCCCGAGCAACATGCCGAGCACCGCCGGGATCAGCGCCAGCAATGACGCGCTCAATTCGCCACCGCCCAGCGCCCCGCGCCACAACAGGCCGGCAGCGAGGGCGAGGGTCGATACGGTGAACGACAGGCCCAGCGCCTGCACCAGCTCATCCTTGTTCAAACCCAGTGCTTGCAGATACGGCACCGCCGGAATCACGAAGACGCCGGTGGCGGAAGTGATGACGCCGGTCAGCACGCCGCACAGTGGACCGAGCCAGCGCTCGGTCTGACGGCTGACGCGCAAGGTCGGCAGGAACAAACCGCTCAACGCATAGAGCAGCAATGCCGCGCCCAACCCCCGCACCACCCAATGACCACCCGCCATGCCAATCCAAACCGTCCCAGCACCGGTGCCGATGAAGATTGCCAGCAGCATCGGCCACAGCCGCCTGACCAACCCATGCAAATGCCCGCCGAATGCCAGTTGCCAGACGTTGGTCAGGGTCGCCGGAATGATCAGCAGCGCGGCAGCCTGCGACGGCGCCATAGCCAGACCGAGCAGCCCCATGGCGATGGTTGGCAGGCCTAGGCCGATCACGCCTTTGATCATGCCGGCCAGGAGGAAGGTGGCGATGACCAGCAGAGAAAGGGCCAGGCCAAGGTTTTGGTAGAACGTGGCGGGTGTATTCATGGGCTGATCCTGCGCCTGGATTGGCCGTGTGAAAATTCGCCATATACTGAGGGTGTCTCTTGTCTTGATAGAGGCTGATGATTTCGTTGTTGCTGCTGACGCCTTCGCGGGCAAGCCTCGCTCCTACAGGGGTTGCGCAAATCGTGTAGGAGCGAGGCTTGCCCGCGAAGGCGGCTGCCCAGTCAACACACCTCCCGAGGCTGTACCCATGCACTTCGACCTCACCGACCTGCGCCTTTACCTGAATATCCTCGACACCGGCAACATCACCGCCGGCGCCGTGCGCAGCCATTTATCCCTGGCGGCGGCGAGCGCGCGAATCCGCGCGATGGAGGCTTCGCTCGGCATCGACTTTCTGGAACGCGGTCGTCGCGGCGTCACCCCCACGCCCGCCGGAAAAGCCCTCGCGCAACACGCCCGACTACTACTGCAACACGCCGACCGCATGCAGCAGGACCTGGCCGAATACGCCAAAGGCGTCAAAGGTCAGGTGCGTTTGTTATGCAACACCACGGCAATCACCGAGTACCTGCCGGAAGTGCTGGCGGACTTCCTCTGCCGCCATCCCAACCTCGACATTGATCTGCAGGAATTGCCGAGCCTGCGCATCGTCCATGCACTGCATCAGGGTGCGGCGGACCTTGGCATCGTCTCCGACGCCGTCGACACCCACGCCCTCGAAACCCTACCCTTTCGCGACGATCCGCTGGTGCTGATCATGCCGCCCGGGCATCCATTGGCTGACGGCGCAACACCGAGCTTCAGCGAGACGCTGCATCACGATTACGTCGGCCTGAGCGCCAACAGTGCATTGGCGGTGTACCTAGAAGAACAGGCGCTGCACGCGGGCGTGCGCATGCAGATCCGCATCCGGGCGGAAGGCTTCGACGGGGTGATTCGCATGGTCGCTCGCGGCGCCGGGCTGGCGATTGTGCCGCTGGCGGCGATTGAGCGCCGGGCCGTCGATCAACCGTTCAAGCACGTTGCCCTGCAGGAAACCTGGGCGCAGCGCAAACTGCTGCTGTGCGCCCGCTCGTTCGCCGGCCTGCCCGGTTACGCCAGAGCCTTGCTCGACGCGTTGTGCGCTGCAAACCGGGCCGGGAGCCTTTGAAAACCAGTGTTTGGCCCAACAGGCACCTGTATGACGAAGGCTGCGAAGAGTAATATCTGCCCTTTCAAATCAAGCCTGGCCACAACAACCAAAAGGGAACCAGATGGCGGATGAAATCTTGCAACAGGCAACGCTCAAGCGGGGGTTGAAAAATCGGCACATTCAACTGATCGCATTGGGCGGCGCCATTGGTACGGGGCTGTTCCTGGGCTCCGCCGGAGTGCTCAAGTCCGCCGGTCCGTCGATGATCCTCGGCTATGCGATTGCCGGTTTCATCGCGTTCCTGATCATGCGCCAACTGGGCGAAATGATTGTCGAGGAACCCGTGGCCGGCTCGTTCAGCCACTTCGCGCACAACTACTGGGGCGGCTTTGCCGGTTTCCTGTCCGGCTGGAACTACTGGGTCCTGTATGTGCTGGTGGGCATGGCCGAGCTGACAGCCGTCGGCAAGTACGTGCAGTTCTGGTGGCCGGAGGTGCCGACCTGGGTCAGCGCAGCGGTGTTCTTTGTGCTGGTCAACCTGATCAATACGCTGAACGTCAAAGTGTTCGGCGAGATGGAGTTCTGGTTCGCGATCATCAAGGTCGTGGCCATCATCGGCATGATCCTCCTGGGCTGCTACATGCTGTTCAGCGGCACCGGCGGCCCGCAAGCATCGGTAAGCAACCTGTGGAGCCACGGCGGTTTCTTCCCCAATGGCACCAACGGTTTGCTGATGGCGATGGCGTTCATCATGTTCTCCTTCGGCGGCCTGGAACTGGTCGGCATCACCGCCGCTGAAGCCAGCGAACCGCGCAAGGTCATTCCCAAGGCCATCAACCAGGTGGTTTATCGGGTGCTGATCTTCTACGTCGGCGCACTCACCGTGTTGCTGTCGCTGTATCCATGGGACCAACTGTTGCAGACACTGGGCGCTTCGGGCGATGCCTACAGCGGCAGTCCGTTCGTGCAGATTTTCGCCCTGATCGGCAGCGACACCGCCGCGCAGATCCTCAACTTCGTGGTGCTCACCGCCGCGCTCTCGGTCTACAACAGCGGTGTGTACTGCAACAGCCGCATGCTCTACGGCCTGGCCGAACAAGGCGACGCGCCCAAAGTGCTGATGAAGTTGAACAAGCAAGGCGTTCCGTTGCTGGCACTGGGCGTTTCGGCGTTGATCACGATGCTGGCGGTGCTGGTCAACTACGTCGCGCCGCACGAAGCGCTTGAGTTGTTGTTTGCCCTGGTGGTCGCGTCCTTGATGATCAACTGGGCACTGATCAGCCTCACGCATTTGAAGTTCCGCAAGGCCATGGTCCAGCGCGGCATCGTGCCAGGCTTCAAGGCTTTCTGGTCGCCGTACACCAACTACCTGTGCCTGGCGTTCATGGCCGTGATCATCTGCGTTATCTGGATGATCCCGCCGGTGCGCGCCTCGGTGTACGCCATGCCGGTGTGGGTGTTGCTCATCTACGGTTGCTATCGGTTGCGCATGGCCAGGCACCGAAAGCTGTCAGTGACTCAGTAATCGCGTAAAAAAAACGCCCCGGCATTCGATGAATACCGGGGCGTTTTTTATGGCGAGCGCAGTGAATCCAGCGTTTCTGGATACCTCGATGTCGAGCACAGACAACTGACGCCGCACCAAGCCCGATAGGGTGCGACTTCAGTTCTCCATCACGCTCGGAGTCATCATGTCCGCACCGATTACCGTTCTTCGCGACACCCACCCGCTGCCAGTGCTCGACGCCTGCAAATGGGAAAAACTCGAAGGCGATCCGCACACCGTCAACCTCAACGCCTACACCAGCGAAGACGGCAGCAAGATCATGGGCACCTGGATCTGCACGCCGGGCAAGTGGTATGTGGAATACGTGAAGTGGGAATACTGCGATTTCCGCGAGGGTTACTGCATCATCACCCCGGAAGGAAAAGAGCCGATCCATCTGCGTGCCGGTGATATTTTCGTCATCGAGCCGGGGATGAAAGGCACGTGGGAAGTGGTTGAAACCGTGCGCAAGTATTTCGTGTTTGCCTGATGCAAAAAAACCGGGAGATCACCCGACGTGATTTCCCGGTAAATGTCGATGCGCACACACCTGTAGGAGCCGGCTCGCTCCCACAGGTTGAAGCAGGTCGTTATTGCGGTTTGCGATAGCTGTTGATGATCGCCGAGAAGTCTTTACCCCCTTCCCCACGCTGACTCATCGCCTGATACAACTGCTGGGCCACCGCACCAAGCACCACCGGTTGGTGCGCCTGACGTGCCGCTTCCGTGGCAAGTCCCAGATCCTTGAGCATCAGCTCGGCACCAAAACCACCGGTATAACCTCGCGACGCAGGCGCCGTTTCGACGATGCCCGGCCACGGGTTGTACATCTCCGAACTCCAGCAACGTCCCGTGGAACTGTTGATGATCCCGGCCAGCACGCCAGTGTCGATCCCCAGTGCATCACCCAGCGCCATGGCCTCGCTGACACCAACCATGGAGATCGCCAGCAGCAGGTTGTTGCAGATCTTGGCGATTTGCCCGGTGCCGACCTCGCCACAATGGACGATGTTGCGCCCCATCTGCGCCAGCACCGGTTGCAGGGTGGCGAACAGTTCAGGCGTGGCGCCGACCATGAAGGTCAGGGTCCCGGCCGCTGCTCCGCCAGTGCCACCCGACACCGGCGCGTCGGCCATGGCCACGCCTTGCTTGGCAGCGGCCGCCGCCACATCACGCGCGGTTTGCGGGTCGATGGTGCTGCAATCCACGGCCGGCACGCCTTTGGCAATCCCCGCCAGCACGCCGTCTTCACCCAGCCACACGCTGCGCACATGCACAGCGGCGGGCAGCATGGTGATCACCAGTTCTGCGCCTTGAGCCGCTTCACGAGCCGTCGCGCTGATGCTGCCGCCCAGTTGCTCCAGTTCGGCCAGAACGGTTTTGTTCAAATCAACCAGTCGCAGCGCGTGGCCGGCCTTGATCAGGTTGCGCGCCATCGGCGCGCCCATGTTGCCGAGACCGATAAAAGCGATTTTCATGTCCGGCTCCTTAACGCAAGTTGATGGTGGTGTTCACACCGTCGTTGACGCTGTCGTCATCGAACCAGCGACTGGTGACGGTCTTGGTCTGAGTGTAGAACTGCACCACTTGCTTGCCATACGGGCCGAGGTCACCGAGCTTGGAACCGCGCGAACCGGTGAAGCTGAAGAACGGGACCGGCACCGGAATCGGAATGTTGATGCCGACCTGACCCACGTCGATTTCGTTCTGGAATTTGCGCGCTGCCGCACCGCTTTGGGTGAACAGACCCGTGCCGTTGCCGAACGGGTTGGCGTTGACCAGGGCGATGGCCTCGTCGAGCGTATTCACTTCCAGCACCACCAGTACCGGGCCGAAGATTTCCTGGGTGTAGATCTGCATCTCGGGGGTCACGCCAGAGAACAGGGTCGGACCGACAAAGTTGCCCTTCTCGTAGCCGGGAACCGTGATGTCACGGCCATCCAGCTCAAGCTTGGCGCCTTCCTTGATGCCGCTTTCGATCAGATCCAGAATCCGCGCTTTGGCACGCTTGGAGATCACCGGACCAACGTCCGTGCCCGGCTCGCTGCCAGCGTTGACCTTGAGTTTCTGCGCCAGCGCTTTCAGGTCCGGCAGCCATTGCTTGGCCGCGCCGACCAACACCACCACCGACGTTGCCATGCAGCGTTGACCGGCCGCACCGAAACCGGCACCGACCAGCGCATTCAGCGCTTGTTCGCGGTTGGCATCCGGCAGCACCACGGCGTGGTTTTTAGCGCCCATCATCGATTGCACGCGCTTGCCGTGCTTACCGGCCAGGTCATAAACGTGAGTACCGACGGCAGTCGAACCGACGAAGGAAACCGCCTTGATGTCTTTGTGGGTGCAGAGCGCGTCCACCACGTCCTTGCCGCCGTGAACCACGTTGAGCACGCCCGCCGGAACGCCTGCTTCAATCGCCAGTTCCACCAGCAGCATGGTCGACATCGGGTCCTGTTCGGACGGTTTGAGCACGAAGGTGTTGCCGCAGGCGATGGCCATCGGGAACATCCACAACGGAATCATCGCAGGGAAGTTGAACGGGGTGATACCGGCGCAAACACCGATTGGCTGGCGCAGGGTGTAGGTATCGACGCCGCCCGCGACGTTCTCGGCGAACTCGCCCATTTGCAGGCTGCCGATGGAGCACGCGTGTTCGACGACTTCCAGGCCTCGGAAAATATCGCCTTCAGCGTCGGCAATGGTTTTGCCCTGCTCGTTGCTGAGCACCACGGCGATGCGCTTGGAGTGTTCGCGGATCAACGCCTGGAGCTTGAGCATGATGCGCATGCGGGCGCCGATCGGCGTCAGCTTCCAGGTCTGGAAGGCGCGATGGGCGGCGCTGATCGCGGCGTCGACTTCCGAGGCGGTGGCAAACGGAACCTTGGCCAGTACTTGCTGAGTCGCCGGGTTGACGATGTCGTGCCACTCAGTGGTCTGGGACTCAACCCACTCGCCGTCGATCAACAGTTTGACGTTCTGGACAGTGGTTTCGTTGGGCGTGAGCGATGCGTTCATGCTGGTCTCCTGGACTTGTTGTTATGCAGGGAGCCAAGGCGGATAAGTCGCCTTGAGATGAGGCGTGTGTCGCGAATTGGTTGTCGGACTGTTTTTGGAGTATAGATGTGCAAACTTCTAATAAGAACGCACATAAAAGCCGGTCCATCATGCAAAAAAACATCACGTCTTTAGGTTCGCTGAACTGGGATGACCTCAAGTTTTTCCTCGAAGTGGCCCGCACCCGCAAGGCCAGCACCGCGGCCAAGCGCCTGGCGGTGGATTACACCACCGTGTCGCGGCGCATCAGTTCGCTGGAAGCGGCATTGGGCACGTTGCTGTTCGAAAAATCCCGGACCAGCGGTTTTGTCCTGACCGCTGAGGGTCAGCGTTTACTGGGTTACGCCGAGTCGATCGAGAGCACGCTGCACATGGCGTGCGAACAGGTTTCCGGTTCCGGCGTGGCGTTGTCCGGTCATGTGCGGATGGGTTGCACCGAAGGGTTTGGCAGCTTTTTCATCACCCCGCAGCTGAGCCATTTCGTCGACGCCTACCCGGCGATCTCGGTGGACATTCTGCCGCTGCCGCATTTCATCAGCCTGTCCAAACGCGAGGCGGACATCGTCATCGCCCTGGAGCGCCCGGAGCATGGCCCGTACGTCTGCTGCAAACTCTGCGACTACCGGTTGCAGCTTTACGCGACCCAGGACTATCTGGACAAACACCCACCGATCCGCCGCCCGACAGACTTGGGCAAGCATTCATTTATCAGTTATGTCGACGACCTGGCCTTCAGCTCGGAGCTGTTGTACCTGGCGAACGTGCTGCCCGGCGCCAGCGCCAACTTGCGCAGCACCAGCGTAATTGCGCAGTTCGTGGCAGCGCAGCAAGGGCGTTCGCTGGCGATTCTGCCGTGTTTCCTCGCGGCTCAGGATCCGCGGTTGCTGCCGGTGCTGCCGGAGGAAATCAACATCACCCGGCAGTTCTGGATGTACTGCCGCGAAGACCTGCGCAAGCTCAAGCGGATCACCCTGTTGTGGGATTACATCAGGGAGGTCACTGAACTGAATGGCCCGTTGTTACTGGGCGAGACGCGGGATCTTCGGTTTGCAGACTGAGCGGCTGAGCAGATGTTCAAAGTGGGCTAGCCAATTGGCAGCCCTTGCGGGTGACTTCCAGCCGCTTGTAAACAACCCGGTTGGCCTTGTGTGACTCGATAATCATTGGCAGAGAAGTACGGGGATCGTCCAAACGCAAGCTCAGAAGAAAATCGACACTACATTCCCACCATTTGCTCTCAAGCAACTGCGCCACAACCTCTGGCGGGTGCCGATACTTGATGACCTTCGCCGGAATCCCGGCGACTACTGCATAGGGCGGCACATCGTGGGCAACCAGTGCGCGGGTGGCGATGATGGCACCCGTGCCCACCGTGACACCTTCCATGATCATGGCGCCATGTCCGATCCAGACGTCGTCGCCGATCGTTACATCAACGATCTCTGGTTCGAAGGACAGTTTTGTACGGGTAAATTGGAAGGGGTGCGAACTGACCCAGTCGGACGGGTGGGTATTTTTGTCTTGTCCGATGTAGCAGTCATTTCCAATCGAACAAAACCGTCCTATCGAGGACACCGCGGACAGCACGCAGCCACTTCGAATGTAAGTGTGGGCACCAATGCTCAACCGTTTGGTGCCGACCACCACGTGACCGAGCGAAACATTCTCTTCCACCAGCAACGTGGTTTTGGCGTTAAGCGATGACACCCCGCCAGCGATCTTGCATTTATGCTGGCGAAGCCATTTTTTCCAGAAGTGGTTGCGGCAGTAATTTATTATTTTTTCCATGTGTTCCGTTCATCTACGGGGGTATGTATTCCCCCAAAAAGAATAGTTAAAAAGAGGGTCAGCCGATCAATCGGCGCTTACCACAATCGACACCCGGCGGTTTTCGGTTCGACCGGCCGCGTTATCGTTGGAGGCTACCGGCTCACTGCTGCCAAAGCCCTTTAGCTGGATATTCTGTTCTTTCATGCCGACCGCGGTCAGGACCTTGCCGACGCTGTTCGCGCGGCGCAACGACAGCTGTTCGTTGTAGGTCTCTTTGCCCGACGCATCGGTGTGACCATCAACCCGCACCCGATCGATCCCGACACCCAGCAACGCCTTGCCAATGCGCTCGACGATCTCGGTGCTCTGCGGATTCAGGCTTTCGACATCACTGCCAAACAACACTTTGCCGGACAAGCCAAACGCCCAGCCCTCGTCGGTCAACTCGAAACCTTGCTGTTGCAGCACTGCAACCTGTGCCGGACTCAAACCTTTTTGTGGTGCCGTCTGGCAACCGGTCAGTGCCAGCAAAGCCATGAACAAGGGGATCGCAAGAAATCGCAGATTGAATGAGAACACGAACATTAGCTCCTGGTTTGAACATCGGCGACAGGGTGCTCCGACCCTGACGTGTGCTGTGCACCTCTGGAAAAGCGTTTGGCCTGGTACATGGCCGCATCGGCAGCATTGAGCAGGGCACCCGGTGTAGCACCATGATCCGGGTACACGGCAATGCCGATGCTCAGAGAAGTCAAAACCTGAGTATGACCCGGCAACGGGATCGGCACTTCCATGCTGGCAATGATTTTATCGGCAATCCGCTCGGCGTCTTCGGTCTTGTGCAGCGGTGTCAGCAGGACAGCAAACTCGTCCCCCCCAAGACGCGCCACCAGATCCTCTTCGCGCAGTTGCGCGCGAACCCGATTGGCGACTGCGACCAACACTGCATCGCCAGCGGCATGACCGAAGGTGTCGTTGATTTCCTTGAACCGGTCACTGTCGAGAAACAGCACCGCTACCCGCTCGTTGAGCTTGTTGGCGTTGCGTAGTGCACGAATCAATCGTCCTTCGAAAAACGCCCGGTTCGGCAACCCGGTGAGGCTGTCATGACTGGCCTGGTGGGCGAGGGTTTCATTCTCGCTTTGCAGGTGGGTTTGCCAGGATTCGAGTTCATCGAGCAGGGCATTGAAGTCATTGCCCAGGTTATCGAGTTCGGCGATGTCGGCGGGCGGCACACGCTGGTCGAAGGCTCGTTCGCTGCGCGCAGCGTGCGCCACGAACGCCAGACTGCGCAGCGGACCGGTGATCCCGCTCAGTTGTCGGCGAGCCAGATAAAGCGCTACCCAGGCACTGGCGGCGGTGCACAGAACGATGCCCATCAGACCGCTGAGCAAGAAGCGCATCAGGCTGCCGCCGTGGCCGATCAGCAGAGTGCTGCCGATTTCCTGACCTTGATGGATGATCGGCATGCTGATGGGCTCTTCCAGAAAGGCTTTGGCCATCTGCATTTCGAGATCAGAGAACAATCCGGTTTCCGGTCGCTGCCAACGCGCCAACAACTTGCCTTGCAAGTCCAGCACTTGGGCATCCGCCACTTCTTCGGTGGAGGCGATCAGTGCCAGCGCTTCAGTGGCGGCGGCTTTGTCGTTGAACACCACCGCCGCTTCCACGGTGTAGTTGATGGAGCGCGCAATCAAATGCAGGTTGTGGTCGGCATAGACCCGCAACGCCAGGACGCCGAGCAGCGTCAGCGAGATGCTGGCCATGGCCACGCCGACCAGCGCGACGATCAAATGACCGCGGCCAATGACCGAACGCAAGGTCGGACGACTGCCCGGCTTGAATAGACTCATGGCGCCGCCGGTTTGCGGCGGGACAGTTGCAGCACACTTGGGTGAATTCGCACGCCGCTACGGGCGACGGAATCGAGGTTGACCTCAAAGGACACTTGTTCATCGCCGACACGCAAACAGAACAGACTGCCGACGGTACATTGATCGTCGCTTTCGCTGATGCTCAACACCGGATGCCCACTCAGCGAAGCGAACAACCGGCTGCGCTCTTCGCTGGTCAGTTTGCCGATGTACACCGCGTCGCACTCACTGACAATGGATGGGTTGTCGGCCAGCAGGCGGCGCACGGTAACGGGTCGGCCAGTGGCCTGGGTGGTGCCCTTGACCAGGTCGTCGGTGTATTCGGTAGGGCCGACGATGCACAAACGAAGTTGTGCGGGCTCAACTGGCCAGCGGGCATAGCTGAGTATCCCAAGTACAACCTGCGTGACCGATTTGGCGCGCTGGTCGGCCATGCCTGGTGGCGTTTGCGTTTGAGCGAAAACGAAGCCGCTCAGCAAACAGAGAAAGCCTGCAAGTACGGCCTGCTTGCAGCCAGCAACGCACTCTGTCATCCAGACAGCCACCTTCATGCAGGGATTCTCTTCGGTCGTAACGGGAGGGTGCCGCAACGATAGCACAGCGCTGAAACACCAGCGAGGCCACGTACGACGGCACTTCGGACAGTTTCCGGCGTCCGGTGCCGCCGCCATTTATTGCCTCGGCTCGACGGCCTCTTCCAACTCCAGCATCAACCCGCTCAACCGCTTGACCTTGCGTCGCACCGCCTCTTCAAACACTCCGGCACGTGGCTCGATCAATGTGAACCAGTCCTTGGCCCTGGTAATGCCGGTATAGATCAGCTCCTTGGTCAGAACCGGGTTCAGGGCGTCCGGCAAAATCAACGCCGTATGGGCAAACTCGGAGCCCTGGGATTTGTGTACGGTCATGGCGTACACGGTTTCGACATCATTGAGCCGGCTCGGCAGGACAAAACGCACGCCACCCTGGCCATCATTGCGCGGGAAGGCCACGCGCAATACCTGACGACCCGCCTCGGGACCATCGCGCTCCGGCAACTTGAGGGCAATGCCGATGTCGCCGTTCATCAAACCCAAGCCATAGTCGTTACGGGTCATCAGCACCGGCCGGCCTTCGTACCACTGCTGATTGCTGTCGATCAATCGGGCCTTGAGCAACGCATCGGTCACGCGCTGATTCAAACCTTCCACACCCCACGGCCCTTTGCGAACGGCACACAACAACTGGAAGGCGTCAAAGGCTTGCAGCACCTGGCGTGCCCAATCGGTCCAGCGTGAATCCTCAAGCGAGCTGTCGGGCGATGGCCGCAGGTGGCGCAGCAGGCTGAGGTAATGCCGGTAGCCTTGCGGCCCATCACCATGGCCTTCGAGCAATAGGCGCTCCAGCGCCCGGTCCTGTTCACCCTTGAGGGGCAGGGAAAATACATCGCTGTGGCTTCCAGTCGCCAGAAGCTGCCGAGCCTCTTCGGGTTGTTGCCGGTTGACCCAGCGCGCCAGTTGGCCAATGCCGCTTCCCTCGCCGAACCGGCGCGAGTGACGCAGCATTACCACTTGCTGGGCCAGCGGATGAGTCCCCTGAGTGTCTTCATGCAAACCACTGGCTGCGAGGTTTTCACCACTGACCGTTTCCAGCCACTGACGCGTCTGCGGGCTATACCAACCGGCCTCGGCGTCGCGGCACAGATCACCCAGCACAGCGCCGGCCTCCACCGAGGCCAGTTGGTCCTTGTCACCCAGCAGAATCAGTCGTGCATGGGCCGGCATCGCGTCGAGAAGATTGGCCATCATCTCCAGGTCGATCATCGAAGCTTCATCCACCACCAGCACATCCAGCGGCAAACGGTTACCGGCGTGGTGCCGGAAATGTCGCGTACCGGGCCGACTGCCGAGCAGACGGTGCACGGTGGTAACGTCTGACGGAATTTTATCTCGCACGGCTTCAGCGACTTCCAGCGTGCGGACTTGTTGGCTGATGGACTCCGTCAACCGTGCCGCAGCTTTCCCGGTGGGGGCGGCGAGACGGATGCGCAAGGGTTTGCCAGCCTCCACCGCTGGCGCCTGAAGCAATGCCAGCAAGCGCACGACCGTGGTGGTCTTGCCCGTCCCCGGGCCGCCGGTGACGATGCTGAAGGCACTGCGGGTCGCCAAGGCACACGCGAGTTTCTGCCAGTCGATCAGCTCGCCAGGCTTGGCCTGGCCGAACAGACCGACAAGACGCTGGGGCAGATCACTCGGCGTGGTTTCGTGTTCGGCCAGACGCACACGCAGGGCGTCATCGATACGCCGCTCGTAAGCCCAATAGCGGCGCAGATAAAGGCGTTTACCCGACAGTACCAACGGCCTTTGTTGAGCCGTTTCACGCCTGTCTGCTGCCAATGCGACCAGATTGCTGGCGGCCAGTACCTTGCACCAATGGGCGCCGTCCAGCGCCTCAAGCAATTGTGATGGCAGCAGCATCGCGCCACTTTGCAGATCACCTTCAGGGGGCAATGACAGTGCGAAGTCAGGCTCTTTCAGGGTTTCGATCAGATCCAGGCAGACATGGCCGTGGCCCAATTGGTGACTGGTCAATGCCGCAGCCAGCAGCACCAGAGGGTCATCGTCGGGAGCGAGTTCGTGCAAGAACGCAACGAAGGCCTTGTCCAGCGCTCGCAACCAGCCCCGCTCTACCCAACGGGTGAGCAGCAGCAACAAGTCATCGGCGCGACTCAACGGTGCCAGACTCGCCAGACTTTCCGATGCCAATGGCGTCGGCAGCAAATCGGCGAAGGTGCGACTCATAGCAGTACTCCCTGTTCCCAGGCGGGTTCGGCCTTGGGTTCTGGCTTGCCCTGGAACAGCCGGTCAAGACGCTCGATCAGTTCTCTTGGCGGACGGGCGAAATACACGCCCTGACTGGATGCGCGGGTGCCACGCAGGAACAGATACAGCGCCCCACCGACGTGCCGGTCGTAATCGTAATCGGCAAGCCGCGCCTTGAGTTGGCGGTGCAGGGCCAACAGGTACAGCACGTATTGCAGGTCGTAGCGATTGTCCAGAATCGACTGCTCCATGGCTTGCTCGGTATAGGCCATGTCATCGACGCCCAGCCAGTTGGATTTGTAATCGGCGACGTAATAGCGACCATCATGCTCGAACGTCAGATCGATGAAACCTTTGAACATGCCATTGAGCAGCACCGGTTCGGCTGCAACACGGGCAACGCCGTTGTGGGTGTATTGGCGGACCAGTTCGTCGAGTTTGAGCACATCGACTTTATGGCTGGCGAACCAGAATTCCATCTCGACGCGGTACTGGGTCAATTGCTCGAATATCACTGGCGCCTGTCCGGCACCGATGTGCAGCGGGGACTTGAGCAGGTGCTGCAGCCAATCGCTCAGCGTGGTGATCCAGCCTTCCCAGCCACGACGGTTGCAGCGACGGGCAATGGCATCTTCCACGGCTTGTGGTGTGGCGGCAAAACCTTCGTTACCGGCCCATTCAAGCAAACCATGGAGAAAGGTGCCGGGGTTCGGACCCCGAGGGAAGCGATGGATATCTGCACCGCCAGCGACCACTTCTCGCGGCGCTTCCGGGTCAAGGCGCTCGTCGTCAAACAGCTTTTGCGCTTGCGGGTTTTCCGGTGCTTCGTCACTGCCCACGCTCAGGCTGTCGCCAATGCGCAGGGCGCTGTAGGAGGCAATCCACCAGTTTTCGCTGGCCTTGCGTTTGGGAATCAGCGGGGCAAGCAATGTCGCATCGTTTTGCGGCGGGTGGTAATGCTCGGCGGTTTCTTCAGGCATTTCACTGTAGTTCAGCGCCGGACAGTCCTGCTGCAAGTCTTCAAGCCAACGCTTCAACCCCGCCGATTCGGTCAATGGCGCACCACCGCCCAGCAAATAACCCAGTGCCGAAAGGTGCAGCACCGAGCTGTTGTTATTGCCGCGCTTGAGGTCCGTAACACCGAGCCAACAGGCATGTTGTGCACGGGTCAAGGCCACATACAACAAGCGCAGATCCTCGGCCAGGCGCTCATGATCGGCCAGCGCGATCAACTCGGGTGTCGGCTTCAACGTCACCTGGGCCTTGCCGGTCTCGTCGTGGTAATGCAGCGGCAAGCGGCTGCCGTCGACCGGCTTCGCCGAACACACGAACGGCAGGAACACCAGCGGATACTCAAGCCCCTTGGACTTGTGAATCGTCACGACCTTGACCAGTTGCTCGTCGCTCTCCAGACGCAGTATCTGCTCTTCGCCAGCCTGGCCGGACAACGCCAGGTGTTCGGATAAATGCCGGATCAATGCTTGCTCGCCATCGAGTTCGGCGGCCGCCTGTTGCAGCAGTTCGGACAAGTGCAACAGGTTGGTCAGCACACGCTCGCCGTCGCTTCGCGCAATCAGTGCCTGAGGTAGCTGGAAGTCATGCAGCAAGCGACGCAGCATCGGCAGCACACCCTGTTTGCGCCAGAGTTCGCGATAACCGCGGAACTGCATGACCCGCGCTTCCCACGCCAACTCGTCCTGATTCAAGCGTTCCAGCTCAGCCAGCGACAGATTCAGCGTGATACAGGCCAACGCCGCTCGCAGCGGACGCTCGACATCCGGCTCGGCGCAGGCCTTGAGCCAGGTCAGCAGGTCATGAGCTTCCTGTGCGGCGAACACCGAGTCCTTGTCCGACAGATACACGCTGCGCACGCCCCGGGCCGTGAGTTCGGCGCGCACGGCCTGAGCCTCTTTGCCGTCACGTACCAGGATCGCAATATCCGCTGGCAGCAAGCCTTTGAAGTCCTTGCCGTCCTGGATGAAACCCGCCAGGCCTTGTTGCCCGCCATTGAGCAAAGCGGTGATTTCGCTGGCGCAAGCAGCGGCTAATTGCTGTCGGTAAACGGCGCCGGACAATGGTTGTTCGGCGGGCAGATGCCAGATGTTCAGAGCGGGTACAACCTGACCCTTAACCTGCAAAACTTCTTTGCGGCCCTGGGAGGCGACCGGCAGGAACGGCACCGGATTTTCGCCACTTTTTTCACGGAACAGAAATGCGCCCCGCCCCGCTTCCCGCGACTCGGCGCGCTCGAACACATGGTTCACCGCATCGACCATGCCATGGCTGGAACGGAAGTTGGTGCCCAGGGTATGCAGCCGGCCAGTGGTGGCCTGGCGGGCACGCAGGTAGGTATAGATGTCGGCACCACGGAAGGCGTAGATCGCCTGCTTCGGGTCGCCGATCAGGAACAGGCCGCATTCAGGATTGTTGTCCTCGATACGATAGATGCTTTCGAAGATCTGGTACTGAACCGGGTCGGTATCCTGGAACTCGTCGATCAACGCTACCGGAAATTGCTCGCGGATCAGGGTTGCCAAACGTTCGCCGCCCTCGGCTTGCAACGCGGCATCGAGGCGCAGCAGCATGTCATCGAAACCCATTTCCGCGCGGCGACGTTTTTCTTCCTCGAACCGCGCGCCTACCCACTGGGCGGCATGTTGCAGGACTGCCGCATCGGGGGTCGGCAAACTGTCGAGACTGGCCTTGAGGCCAGGCATTGCGTCCAGTCCCGGGTGATTGGGCACTTCGCCCTTTTTCCACGCCTCAGCCATGCCATCAGGCGTCAGGCGAGTGAAGCCGGTGCCAATATCCAACTGCTCAAGCAATTCATCTTCGGCCCAGGCTTTTATCTTTTCGAACCAGGGTTCGAAATAGCGTGCCTGCATCTTCCGACCGTCGACGTTTTTACTCGCGACGCCCTCATGACAGATGGCAAGCAACTCGTCCGCCCATTGACGCCAAGGCATTTTAAGTTCGAGCAACGCAGCCCGTCGCTCCTGCAGACACTCAGTGATCAGTTCGACAGGCTCTTTGCCTTCAGCGCTGTGGCGCTCACTGGCGAACAAACTACGAACTCGCGGCAACAGCGCTGCAGGCCCGCCCCAATTACCGCGCACCCAATTCAGCGCATCGCCTTGCATCGGGTAACAAAACAATCGCCAGTAATCGCGCAGAACCTCGCCGAGCAAATCACTGTGATCGGTTTCCAGGGTCTGGGTAAACAGGCTGCCACTGTCGAACGCGTGCTCGCGCAACATGCGCTGACACCAACTGTGGATGGTTGAGACAGCCGCTTCGTCCATCCACTGAGCAGCGATGTCCAGACGGTTTGCGCATCCGGGCCACTGCTCGGGAAGGTACTGTTCACGCAGCTCTGCAATCAGGGCATCCGGCGCCGGTGTTTCATCGCGGAAAAATCGTGCGGCTTCGGCAAGACGCGTTCGAATACGTTCGCGCAGCTCTTTGGTCGCGGCGTCGGTGAACGTCACAACGAGGATTTGCGGCGGTAACAACTCACGCCCAAATCCGCTCGATTCCCCTCCGTGGCCCAAGACCAGACGCAGGTATAACGCGGAAATAGTGAAGGTCTTGCCGGTCCCGGCACTGGCCTCGATCAGTTGACTGCCGCGCAGCGGGAACGCCAGGGCCAACGGTGTCTGGCTGGTCATGAGCGCGGCTCCTCGTTGGTCAATGAGCGCCAAGGCGCTTCCAGCATTGGCTTGTACAAGGCGTTGCACCAATCGGCGAAGGTCTCGTCGGCAATCAGTGCGTCATAGTCAGCAAACTGCCGGGCGAGCGCGGGACTTTCGCGGCGCTCGCCATCAGTGGTCAGGCCGTCGCCTTCATAGGCCTTGCGAGCAGCGGCGTCGGCTTTGGCAGGATCAGTCTGGGCCAGCCAGGCAAACGCGGTTTTTACTGCAATGGGTAGAGGTTGGCGCATGCCTGCTTGCCAGGCCATCAGCAGGTCGCTCAAGGTCCGGAATGCAACATCCTTTTCCATTGGGCCGAGCAGCAGGCTGTCGTCACTGGCCACCAGCGCAGTGGTCATGGCCATTCCACTGGCGCTGGCAACCAGATGATTGACCCATGACCGTGTCAGACGATGCCATTTGCGAGACTTGATCGAGCCGATGCTGTTGGGAATCGTGGTGACCGACAGCAAACCACCGTCAGCTCGCTGATGCAGACCACTGAGCCAACCTTCGAGGCGCAGCCCTTGCAGCTCAAGACTCACAGGTAAAGCGCTGGTGAGCGGTGTCGGCCATAGGGCCAAAAGCTGTTGATAACGCTGCAGCAGATCCGGCAATGGCTCGATCAATTCCCGTTGCAGGCATTCGCCAAAGCCGGCCATGGGCAGCAGGCCGCTGTTTTGCAGACGTTTGGCTTGCGCCTCCAAAGCCTGATCGGACTGATCCAGATGCTCCAGCGCGGCGTCGAGCAAACTGTCGCTGAGGCTGTAGCGTTGCAGCGCGTCGAGGACAAATGGCTCCTCATCGGCAAGCGGCACTTCAGCCGCCTCAAAGAACACCTTCAGCCGCTGACTGAAGAAGTGACGCACCGGGTTGCGCAGAAAGTCCTGCAGTTGGCCAAGGCTCAGCGGCTCTTCCTGAACATAGGGGGCGAGGATGCCGTTATCGGCTGCCGACTCAACAGCATGATGAAGCACCTGCCATTCGCTGGCGTAGCTGAACAAGTCATCGCCTTCGTGGAAATAGCGGGCACTGAACGGCTGTAACGGGTGCTCCTGAGTCATTGCCTCAAGCAAGTCTTCATCGGCATTTTGCAGTCGCCATCCGCTGGCCAGATGGTCGCGCAGTTGGCCAATCAGCACAGAAGCCGGGCGCTCGCTGTTATCGCGAATGCTGCGGCCAACCCAACTGATGTAGAGCTGGTTACGCGCTGACAATAGCGCTTCCAACAACAGATAGCGGTCATCTTCGCGCCGGGAGCGATCACCCGGACGGTAATCGCTGCCCATCAGGTCGAAGTCCAGTGGCGGTTGCGCACGCGGATAATCGCCATCATTCATCCCAAGCAGGCAGACCAGCTTGAACGGGATCGCGCGCATGGGCATCAGGGTACAGAAGTTAACTGCACCGGCGAGAAAACGTTGGGACAAGCGCCCCTGATCGAGACCGGCGAGCCAGGCTTCACGAACTACGGTCAACGGCAACTCGTCATGCAGACCGACAGACTCACAGGTCTCAAGCCAGGTTTCACGCAACTCTTCGAGCTGGGCAAGCAAGTAGTCGTCGTGCTCATTACTGGCCTGGAAAAACAACTGCACCAACGCTTGCAGGCGCATCCCCCATTGCAGGGGCGGCGCAGGTCGGGTGAGTTCCTGGTGAGCAATTTCAAGCGCATCCAGGAGCGCCACTAATGGACCTATGAGCGCGGCGTCCAGACCACCAATCTCATCGTAGGGCTCGATACCTTGGCAGGCACCGGCGCTGCCGACTGCATACCCAAGCAACATCCGCCGCAAGCCGAATCGCCAACTGTTTTGCTCCAGTTCCTGCGGCAATCCAAGCCCCGCTCGTTGCTCGGCGCTCATGCCCCAGCGGATGCCCGCGCCTTCGATCCAGCGATGCAGGGTCGGCAGGTCACGTTCCTCTACACCGAAGCGAGCGCGCAACGCTGGAACGTCCAGCAGATCAAGGATCTCACTGACGGGGAAGCGACTGTCGGGCAGTTTGAGCAGGTGTTCGACTGCAATCAGCAACGGGTCACGACCGCGTTGGCCTTGATCTGCGAGCGTGAATGGAATGAAGCGTGGGTCATGGCGCTCAAGCTGGCCGAACACAGCGCGAATATGCGGTGCATAACTGTCGATGTCCGGAACCATCACGATAATGTCGCGCGGTCTTAACCCAGGATCAGCACTGAAGCGTGCGAGCAACTGATCGTGGAGTATCTCTACTTCGCGCTGAGCACTGTGGGCAATGTGAAAACGGATCGATTGATCCGCGTCTGTATCGACTGCCGGCCAGCGTTCGCGCGTTTCATTCAGAGGACGCAATTCGAGGATGTCGTCCTGCAGCTGGTTCAGCAGGTTATGTGGCTGGCTGTCACTGAACAGATCAATGCGCCCATCACGAAACGCCGAGCGATAGCTGTTGGGATCGTCATAGCTGTCTAGCAGATTAATGTAGTCCCGCCCTTGTTTACCCCACGCTGCCAACAGCGGATGTGCATGCTGATGCAGGGTTTGGGAATCCAGCACGACCGGCATGCCACTCTTGCGAGCCTGACGTTTGTATTGATGCCGTAACAGGTCTTTATCAGCGACGATGTCCGCCCAATGGTGACGACACGGGTTGTGCACGCAAAGCAGAACCTGGCTGAAACGGGCCAGTCCGGCGAGTGCTTCCAGAGCCTGAGCGGGAAGCGAAGAAATCCCGAAAACGATCACTCGGGATGGTAATCCGTCGGGGGCGACATCGAGGTTGTTAATGCGCTCGATAAATCGTTGATGGACGCCAGCACGACTTTGCGCCATGCCTTGCTCTCCCACATCCAGCAACAACGCACGCCACAATTCCGCCTGCCAGCAGTTGGCCGGGGTCAGGGGTTTCGCTTCACCCCGACCGTTGCGTAATTGATGACGACCTTCAGCCCAGTCTTCAAGCCAGTCGGCTCGGTACACCTGATATTGGTCGAACAGGTCTGCCAGCCGCTCAGCCAGTTGATAGCGTTTGCGCAGATCGGTGTCATTGGTCAGAAAGCGTTGCAGAGGTTCGAAGTGGGGCTGACCTATCAACTGCGGAAGCAGCCGCATGAGTCGCCAGGTCAGCGGGGCCTTATCGAGCAATGACTTGGCGGGAATTTCATCTCGACCAAGCACCATGCGATAGAGCTGCCACATGAAGCTGCCCGGCAACTGCACGTCGATGGCTGCGGCGATTCCGCAGCCGCCCATATCGTCCTCTTCCGGGTCTTCCGCCAGTGCCAGCTTTAGCCACTGGGCGATGCCGTTGCTCTGCACCAGAGCGATTTCATTTTCCAAGGGAGCCAGCGGGTATCGCCGCATCCAGCTGACCACCAGGCTGCGCAGCTCGTCCAGGCGGTTACCGTGAACCACCATAAAACCAGCACTGAGGGACGTCGCGTCCGGCATAAAGGCTTCCTTGGAGAAATACAAAAGCTAGGGCCGAACCTTAGCATTGTCGGGAGACTGTGACAGCCGGGAGCTGTCCGGTAATGCTGTACGAACTTTCC
>NZ_JACNDU010000060.1:0-7654 GCF_017351735.1 Pseudomonas sp. FW300-N2A2
CAGGACCGGAGCGAGGGCATGCCGAGCATTAGCGAGGCACCGAACGAAAGGGGCAAGAGCCCTTTGGTTACTTTGGGGCTCTTCCAAAGTGACTCGCCGTAAGGGCGAAACCAATAGCCGCCGCAACCGAAAAAACGGATATGTCCCCAAACAAAAAACCATAACCCCACTCCCACAAGAACAATAAAAACCCCGCCAAGGCGCAAACCTTGGCGGGCTTTTTTGTACCCGGGCGGTTTAGAACGCGCCCATGTAATCGCGCTTGCCCACTTCCACACCGTTATGACGCAGCAATGCGTAAGCGGTGGTGACGTGGAAGAAGAACTGCGGCAGACCGTAGCTCAGCAAGTAAGCCTGGCCGCTGAAGCGCTTCTCTTTCGGCGTGCCCTGACGGGTGATGATCTCGATGCCTTCCTTGCCATTGATCTGCTCAGGCTTGATCTCGCCAATGTAAGCCAGAACCTTGGTCAGCAGCGCTTGCAGCTCGGCGAAGGTGGTTTCAGTGTCGTCGTACTTCGGCACTTCGATCTCGGCCAGACGCGAAGAAACACCCTTGGCGAAATCAACGGCGATCTGCACCTGACGCACCAGCGGGAACATGTCCGGGTACAGACGGGCTTGCAAGAAAGCGTTCGGATCAATGTTCTTGGCGGTGGCGTGGGCTTCGGCCTTGTTCAGAACGTCGCTCAGGGCGTTGAGCATTTGTTTGAAAACCGGAACGGAAGCGTCGTACAGGGAAATGGTCATGGCAGTCTCGTGTGGTGACAGGAGTGAAACGTGGGGTCGATTATAGCGATGCACGGTCCCAGGTGAAGCGATAGATATGGGCCGGCGGACCAGGATGGCAATTGCCGTTGTCGGCGTCGGCACCGACGATCGACCATTGCGCCCGGGAGGTTTCGCCCAACTCGCGGGCAGCCTGCGGATTGAAGCACTGACCGAGCTGTTCATCCGGCACCAACGCATACGCCTGCGGATGTTCACGCAACCACTGCGCCGCCTGCTCGACCGTTGAACCGATCATGCCGAAATGCACGATCGGCTGCCTTGCGAACAACCAATGGCCCTCGCGCCAGTGGACCAACACCAGGTCGGCGCCCCCAGTCATGGTCGCCGCCTGCGCCATCAACGCCTCGTGGGGATTGGCGCCGTCCTTGACCGGCTCGATGAACCCTCGGGCGAACCACAGTGTGAACCAAATCACCGCCACTCCCTGAAAAATCCGCGAACCCAGTTGGCGTTGACGGAACCAGCGCCTGAGCAACCAAGGCACCAGCGGTGCAGCGACCAGCACCAATCCCGGCAGCGCCGGATAAATGTACAACTTGCGCTTGCCGCTGCTCAGGCAGAAAAACAGCACCACCAGCACCACCCAACCCAGCAGCACCAACACGCGACCATCATGCTTGCGTAATTGCCGGCGCCAGGCGGGGATCAGCCACGGCAGCGCGAGCACCAGCGGCAACCAATATTGCGGAATGACGCTGACGAAGAAGTACCAGAACGGCTCCCGGTGATCCCAGGCGGCCGCATAACGCCCCGCCGTCTGGCGCAGCAGGATTTCCCGCACGTAGGCAATTTCCTCAGCACCGCCATTGAGCACGATGGACAGCGCCAAGGGCAGCAGCCAGATGCCCACGGCACCGAGCAGCACCACAACACCCAGGCACCATTTTCGCGCTTCGCCCGGCATCGCCACCACGCCGGACCAACCTTTGCGCACCGCGTAGGCATACGGGATCAGCATCAACGCCGGCACAAAGCCGACCCCTTTGGTGATCACCCCTATCCCCATCGCCGCGCAGCCCACGTAAAACCAGTGCCAGGCCGGCCCCAGCAGCAGGTGTCGGGCCAGACCGTACAGGCCCAGCGAGGTGAACAGAATCAGAAAACTGTCGATCTGGCCGGTGCGCAAAATGCTGTAGGTCTGATAGGTCGCCAGGTACAGCAGCGCGGCCGTCCGACCGGCTCGTTGGTTCCAAAGCCTGCGACCCAAGTCGTAGAGCATCGCCGTGACCGAGGTGGCAGACAGCAGCCCCGGCACGTAAAGGGCAATGGCGGGCATCCCGGTGATCCAGGTGAAAAACGCCACGGTCCACATGAATATCGGTGGTTTATCGCCGTAAATTTCGGCAGCGCGATGGGGAATCAACCACGAACCGTTGTGCAGCATCTCCAGCGCCACGCCGAGGAAGCGTTCCTCGTCGACATTCTGCGGCTGGCGCAACCCGAGCCCCGCGCCGACCAGCAACAGAGCAAGCAGCATCAGCCCCAGGCATTCGACGCCGGGTGAAAGTGTTCGGCGCATGGGTCAGTCCTTCAAGGTTTTGCTGCGGGCAATCAATTGCAGGTTGCGCAAATAGACGATGGAACCGAACGCCTGGCCGATGATGAACACCGGGTCCTGTCGATAGATGGCGTACGCGAACAACAGCGCGCTGCCGATGATGCTCAGGTACCAGAAGCTCACCGGTATCACGCTGCGTTTTTTGTATTCGCTGTACAGCCACTGCAGGACAAAGCGCCCGGTGAAGGCGATCTGGCCGCTGAAACCGACCACCAGCCACAGGGTTTCGCGGGACAGATTCATCCTTCGATCTCCTGCGGCCGGGTGTTCAGGCGTGTGCGCCGGATCAGCCACCAGACACCGATCAGGTCGAGAACCCCCACCAGCGCGCGGTCGATGTTGCCGTATTTGGAGACGCCGGCCGTGCGCGGTCGATGATTGACCGGGTGGGTGAGCATGCGGCCGTTGTGGCGCTGGATCAGCGCGGGGATGAAGCGGTGCATATGGTCGAAGTACGGCAAACGCAGGAACGCCGCGCGCTGGATCAATTTCAACCCGCAGCCGGTGTCCGGCGTCTGATCCTTGAGCATGCGTCGGCGCAACCCGTTGGCAAACCGCGAAGCCCAGCGTTTGCTGGCAGTGTCGCGACGGTTGACCCGGTGCCCGGCGACCAATTGCAGGTCGGCGGCTGCCGGCTCTCGGCGCACCAGCGCCAGCATGCCGGGGATGTCCGCAGGGTCGTTTTGCCCGTCACCATCGAGGGTCGCCAGCCATTGGCCACGGGCGGCGAGCGCGGCGTGATAGAGCGACGTGCTCTGCCCCAGCGAACGTTCATGTTGCAGGATGCGCAGCGTGTTCAGCCCGTTTTGCCGGGTCTGCCGCAACGCCTGCAACGTGGTGTCAGTGCTGCCATCGTCGACGACGATGACTTCATACGCTTCATCCGCCAGCGCGACGCGGATTTCTTCCAGCAGCGCGGTGAGATTGCTCGCTTCGTTCTTTGCCGGAATCAGCACGGATACAAATAAGTCCTGGCTCATGGAGGCCCCTGTTTTCCTGAATTTTTATGTTCGAAGACCAACGCATCAGCGCTGATAGAAGTGGCGATACCACTTCACGAATTGCCCGACGCCGGCCTCGACCGTCACGTGCGGACGAAAATCGACCCACTGCGCCAATGCCGACACATCCGCCCAGGTCCTGTGCACATCGCCCGCCTGCATCGGCATCAAATTGCGCCGGGCAGGCCGGCCCAGCGCCGCCTCCAGGCATTCGACGAAATCCAGCAGCGCCACCGGCGTGCCGCGCCCGATGTTGAAAATCCGGTTGACGCCCTCCCCGGCGTTCTCCGGCAACGGCGGGCGTGGACGCAGGCGGACGATGCTTTCGACGATGTCGTCGATGTAGGTAAAATCCCGCGACATCAAGCCTTGGTTGTAGAGGTCGATGGGGCGATCGTTGAGGATCGCGTCGGTGAACTTGAACAGTGCCATGTCAGGGCGGCCCCAAGGTCCGTACACGGTAAAAAACCGCAGGCCGCTGGCCTGGAGCCCGTAGAGATGGCAGTAGCTGTGGGCCATCAGCTCATTGGCGCGCTTGCTCGCCGCGTACAGCGAAACCGGGTGATCGACGGCGTCTTCGACGCTGAATGGCAACTTGCTGTTGGTGCCGTACACCGAACTGCTCGAGGCATAAATCAGATGGTCCGGGCGATGGTGCCGGCAGGCCTCCAGCACATTCAAAAACCCTGTCAGGTTCGATTGCGCGTACACGTCCGGGTTGTCCAGCGAGTAGCGAACACCCGCCTGGGCCGCCAGATGGATGACATCTGTGAAGCGGTGATCCTTGAACAACGCCATCAAGGCAGGTTTGTCGACGATATCCAGCGTCTGGAAACGAAAGCCCGACAAGGCTCGCAGTTCCTTGAGCCGAGCGTGTTTGAGCGCCACGCTGTAGTAGTCGTTGAGGTTATCAATGCCGACCACTTCAAGGCCTTGCTCACACAGGCGCTTGACCGTGTGAAAACCGATGAAACCCGCAGCGCCGGTAACCAGTACGGTCATGGCAGGTGCGCGCCGATCAGCGCATTATTGCCAGTCGATTCCAACGTCAGCGTCATGCCTTGCTCCCGGTTGCAGTCAGTAAGGCCAGTGACGTCGTCGATACGCTCTGACGCCGCGCCCCTCAGGCGCGACCGTCATCGCGCGGCCATGCATACGGTGCCCGTCGAATTGTAAAAATCGCGTTATGGATTGATGTAGCTTTTATGACCATTGCCGGGGGACGCGACGAATTCAGTTGCCATTGGCGCCCGCCCATCTAAAGTGCATGCCAGCTGAAGAAGAATATGAATCAGGTAAGGACGCAGCATCATGAGCATTGAGCAAGAAACAACCTTCGACGAGCCACGGCTCAACAGCACGGAAATCCGCATTCTGGGTTCGCTGATCGAGAAACAGGCCACCAGCCCGGAAACCTATCCGCTGACCCTCAATGCCCTGGTGATTGCCTGCAACCAGAAAACCAGCCGCGAACCGGTGATGAACCTCACCCAGGGCCAGGTCGGCCAGAGCCTGCGCGCCCTCGAAGGTCGCGGCTTCGCCAAACTGGTGATGGGCAGTCGCGCCGACCGCTGGGAGCACAAGGTCGACAAGGCACTGGAACTGGTGCCAGCGCAGGTGATTCTGACGGGACTGCTGTTTTTGCGTGGTCCGCAGACGGTCAACGAACTGCTGACCCGCAGCGGCCGCATGCATGAGTTCGAAGATGCCGAGCAGGTTGTGCATCAGCTTGAACGGCTGATTGCGCGCGGTCTGGCGCTGCTGATTCCGCGCCAGGCGGGGCAGCGTGAAGACCGTTACATGCATGCGCTGGGTGATCCGGCGGACATCGAAGCGATCCTCGCGGCGCGACAGAATCCGGTGGAACGTGGTGGTGGCAGCGGCGTGTCGGTAGAACGCATCGAAGAGCTCGAAGCGCGGATTGCTGCGCTGGAAGAGCGCCTGGCACGCCTCGAGTAACCGCCACGATCTCCTGTAGGAGCGAGGCTTGCCCGCGAAGGCGATTTCCAATTCGACACAATGTTGGACGTTGAATTGCTTTCGCGGGCAAGTCGGATCGCCGCATCGCTCGCTCCCACAAAGGAAGTGCTACTCGCCGTCCCAGTAATCCACGCCGTCAGCCTGTCTGGCGATGGCAACGAAGCCCGAGGCATTGCCTTCGGCATCGACCTTGAAGTCGTCCATCACCGCGTACTTGCCGGAGTCCGGGTATTCGCAGATTTCCGGCGATTGCTGGGTGCTGACCGCCAAATAGCGCAGTTCAGCCTTGCTGGTGTTGATGATCTGGTGCGCCACTTCCGGACCGCCCGGCGGGCAGGCGATCACGTCACCGGCGCGGATCGGAAAACGCTCGGCGCCAAGACGAATCTCCCCTTCCCCCGCGACGACGTAGAACATCTCCTCGTTGACCCGATGACTGTGAAACGGACTGCCGCGCATGCCCGGTTCCAGCACGTACAAGCGATAACCGAGCTTTTGCGCACCCAGCTGCTGACCGACGCGAGCCATCCGCTGTTGATAACGGCCGGCGGTTTCACCGGTGGGCGCGAGGGCTTCGGGCAGCGGTTCGAGTTCGACCTGATGCAGGTTGAGGATGGGGGGATGCATGGGAAACCTCGGGCACGGTTTGATGGGGTGGCAAGTCTTGGCTTGCTGGGGAGCAGTATAGGAAATTTGCTGCGACTGACTGGATACCGAGTCGCAGCCATCGCGAGCGGGCTCGCTCCCACATTTGATCGCATTTCTACTGGAAGAACTCGGTCGAATGTGGGAGCGAGCCCGCTCGCGATGAGGCCAGTACGACCAACAAATAGCGGAAGGCCTCAACTGCGGGCGAATTCCACCGCCTTCTGAAACTGCTCCTGCGTCGGACGCACGCCGGTGTACAACACGAACTGCTCCAGCGCCTGGATCGCGATCACTTCCAGTCCGGTGATCACCCGCTTGCCTTCGGCACGTCCCCGCACGATCAGCGGTGTTTCCGAGGGGATCGCCACCACATCGAAGATGGTCTGCGCTGCTGCGATGGTTTGCGTATCGAACGCCAGGTGATCGGCCTCAGGCCCGCCGGTCATGCCGATCGGTGTCACGTTGATCAACATTTGCGGGCGCTGGCTGCCCAGTTCGGCTTGCCACTCATAGCCCAGCGACTCAGCCAGGGTACGTCCGGCGTGCTCGTTGCGGGCCACAATCAGGCCGTTCTGGTAGCCACCATCGCGCAATGCACTGGCCACCGCCTTGGCCATGCCGCCGCTGCCGCGCAGGGCAAAAGTCGACGCCTTGGGCACCTGGTGGGTTTCCAGCAACTGAGCGATGGCGATGTAGTCGGTGTTGTAAGCCTTGAGGTGGCCGTCCGTATTGACGATGGTGTTGATCGATTGAATCGCGGCAGCCGACGCGTCCAGTTCATCGACCAGCGCAATGCTGGCTTCCTTGAACGGCATCGACACGCCGCAGCCGCGAATCCCCAGGGCGCGGATGCCTGCGACGGCACCGGTCAGGTCCTGGCTGCGGAACGCCTTGTAGTAGAAATTCAGGCCAAGTTGTTCGTACAGATGATTGTGAAATCGCAGGCCAAAGTTCCCGGGGCGGCCCGACAGGGACATGCACAACTGGGTGTCTTTGTTGGGGTTCATCTGCATGAAAAATCTCCTTCAATTGCACTTTCAGATGGACGGGATTAGCCATGCCATCGCGTTCTGATCGATCATATCCGCGTACCTGCTCGTGGCAGCGAAGTTGGTAAGGAAGCCGGTACAGACCTTACACAAAATTTACCCAACGGCTGTGCTGATTTTCAGAAATACGCTGTCTTAGAAGTATCCCCGCGACAATCCTTGGGTCTATTGCAGACGCAAGCGCCGGGTCGATGAACCGAGGAACTATCATGATCCGTAAAATCCCCACAGTTGCCTTGCTGATCGGTGCTCTTGCTATCGCAGGGCAGGCAGAAGCGCATGGCGGTGGCGGGTGGCAAGGTCCAGCGGTATTTGGTGCGATCGTTGGCTCGGCCATCGTCGGTTCGGCCATCATCAACAGCGGCCGGCCGGTTTATGTGCAGCAACCGGTTTACGTGCAGCCACAGCCGGTTTACGTACAGCAGCCGCCACCGGTTTATTACCAGCCGGCACCGGTTTATGTGCAACAACCGGGTTATTACGGCCCGCCGCCGGTCTACTACGGCCCTCCCCGTGGTTATTACGGCCCGCCGCGTGGCTATTACGGGCCTGCGCATGGTTATGGCCGCTGGTGACAGGCTCACGCAGGCTTTGACTGGGTGTATATCCATTGTTTGGGTGATGGCTGA
>NZ_JACNDU010000061.1:0-5093 GCF_017351735.1 Pseudomonas sp. FW300-N2A2
GGTGGTGAAAAGCGAAAGCGTACGCAGATCTCCTGTAGGAGCCGGCTTGCCGGCGAAAAACGCCCAGACACCGCGTTCATTCAGACACCCCGCGTTATCGTTGACGTCCATCGCCAGCAAGCTGGCTCCTACAGGGAATGTGTACGCCTGACATCTCAGATCAACAACAAAGCCCCAGCAGCATCGTCATACGAATCCGATACGCGGGCATGACACCGATCAACTGTAGGAGCCGGCTTGCTGGCGATGGCGGTGGGCCAGCCAACATATTTAATTGACTGGACGAACGCTATCGCCAGCAAGCCGGCTCCTACAGGGGAATGCGTACGATCATAGAGACAGGTCGGCTGGCAGGCCGCCTCGTTTTTGCTTTGCCTTGGTTTTTGCTTTGCTTTGGCTTTTGATTTTGATCTGCCCCGTCGGAAGGCCGAGTGGAGGTTCTGCGCAGTGGGCACCGCGGCAAGGATGCCGCGGTAGCCGCCCCCGGCCAGGGATGGCCGATGGCGGCGGGCCCACGGAGCAGGACCGGAGCGAGGGTACCCTGAGCCTAGGCGAAGGGCCGTACGTCAGGGGCAAAGCCTTTTGGTTCCTTTTTGGCGTTTGAAAAAGGGACTCGCCGTAAGGGCGAAACCATAAGCGGCCGTTACCGCAGCAACGGATATGTACACCATCAAAAAACTCGACACACAGCCATCGCCGGCAAGCAATACCGGTCACCCCGCCGCCAGCCCCTTCCCCGCCCGCTCCAGATTCCGCCACAACCAGACCGGCAACACATCAGGATCAAGGCTATCGATCAGATTCTTCAACGCCAACCCCAACTCAGTATCACCCTCAATCACCAGACGCCGACGAAAAAACAGCGTATCAGGATCCTCCTGACGACTGGCCAACAGTAAAAACTCACGCCAGTTCCCGCTGATGGTCACAGCCGCCGTAGCATGCTCGGCAATCCGCAACCCCTGACGACTGAGCGTCAAGTACCAGGACAACCCCAGATCCGGAATCCGCAAACACAACCAACGCCCGCGCAACACCTCAAACTCGCCATCGCGCAACGGCTCGGCGAGGCAACGATTGAGCGCCTGCTGCAACGCCAGGCGCTGCACGGCAAACGGCACCCGACGCACCAGCGGCAACAACCGGTCGGCACCTTTGAGCAGCCACTTTTTTCGGTTCAGCACAGGCCGACCTCCTCGACGCGCAACATGCCGGCCTGGCCATGCCAGTAGCCATTGCACCCTTCGACAAACAACGGCGGCATCTCGCCCGAACGAACCCGCTGATAACTGTCAATCACCTCAGCCATGCCCTGCGCACGCGGGCTCAGGCGCAACAGATCGGCGCCGCAGTCCACCAGCCCGGAATAATCGGCGAGCAAATTGGTGACTTCGGCCGACATGGTCTGAATACCGTTGAGGGTAAACAGCGGCTGCCCTTCCTGGCTGGTCAGCGCCATGCCGTCGGGGTAGTTGATGCAGCAAAACTGGCAGTCGTCCTTTGGCCGGTTTTCCGCGCGGGCCGTGAAACAGCGGGCGGAGTAGGCCAGGGGCAAATGCCCATAGGCGAAAATTTCAACTTCCGGCACCGCTCGGCCCAGTTCACGGACCTGCCCGATCACGTCGCGGATCAGCGCCGCCGAACACTCCACGGGCGGCACCCAGCGGGTCATTCCGCAGTCGAGCAGTTGCGCCAGCGAGTGGCCGTTGTACAGGTTGAGGGCCGGGCCACCCACGAACGGCAACTGGCGCTCGGCGAGGAACTGCACCGCGCCCATGTCATTGGCCTCCACCAACAGTTGGCCGTTGTCACACAGGCGGCGCAGGCTGGAAAGTTCCGACGCCGCTTCGATCAGCGTCAAGCTGGAGATCACCAACTGCGCCCGGCTGCACTCCTGTAACTCGCGCCCCAGTCCCAGCCACTGATCCAGTGAAAAGGCCCGGCGTTTCGAGCACACGGTTTCCCCCAGGTAAATCACGTCCAGGGGCATGGCCGACATCTCGGCGTAAAAGTTGCTGAGTTGCTCCTTGTCCCAATAAAACAGGACCGGTCCCAGGCTGAGCTTCATGTCGTGTCCCCTCATTGCCATGATCGATGATAAGCACCCAGGGTGGTCTGGCTGCCCTCGGACAAACCGGCCAGCACCTGACGCCATTCTTCCTTGACCCGAAAAGCGCCCGGCGCGCCGCGATGGGCATCCAGCGCGGCGCGCCAGACCCGGGTGACTTGCTCGACGTAGGCCGGGCTGCGTTGGCGGCCTTCGATTTTCACGGCTTCGACGCCGATGGCCGTCAGCTCCGGCAGCAGGTCCAGGGTGTCGAGGCTGGTAGGTTCTTCCAGGGCATGAAAGCGTTTGCCGTCGACCAGGAAACGGCCTTTGCACAAGGTCGGATAACCGGCCGGTTCGTCGGGGGTGTAGCGATCGATCAGGACTTCACTGAGCCGCGCACTCAACCCTTCGGCGTCCTCGCTCCAGCGCACCGCCTTGGCCGGCGAACAGACGCCGCACAGGTTCGGTGACTCGCCGGTGATGTAGGACGACAGGTGGCAACGCCCTTCGGCCATGATGCACAGGCTGCCGAAACCGAAGACTTCAATGGGCACCGGACTGCTGGCGGCCACCTGGCGCACCTGCGCCAACGACAACACCCGTGGCAGCACGGCGCGCCGAATATCGTAGCGCTGCGCGTAAAACGCAAGCGCAGCGGCGTGGGTCGCAGAGCCCTGGACCGAGAGGTGCAACGCCAGTTGCGGATGGCGCTGGCTGGCATAGTTGAGCACCCCGGGGTCGGCGGCGATCAGCGCATCCACACCGAAATCGGCAGCACGGTCCACCGCCCGCTGCCAGCGCTCCCAGCCCTTGGGTTGCGGGTAGGTGTTGACGGCGACATAGAGTTTGCGTTGATGCTGACGGATGTGGGCGACGGCGGCGTCGAACTGTTTGTCGTCCATGTTCAGCCCCGCGAAATGCCGGGCGTTGGTGTCATCGCGAAAGCCGACATACACGGCATCGGCGCCTTGGCGCACCGCCGCTTTGAGCGCAGGCAGGTTCCCTGCCGGGCAAACCAGTTGCATGGGTAATCCTCATGAAAAAAGCGGCGCCGCCAGTCTAGCCAGACCGGCAGGCACTGCCTTGACGGCAATCAATTGCCCTCACTGCATCAGGTCGGCAAAGGACAGGAACATCACGTTGTCGTGCTTGAGCACTTGCTGCTCGCAGTCGATCACTGCCAGCCCGTCAGCCCAGCATGCGGCCGTCAACATCGCCGAACTTTGCTGAGGGTGCAGTTCCACGCTCAACTGGCCGTCTGCGCCGGGCGTCAACCTGGCTCGCAGGTATTGCCGACGCTTGTTGCGTTGCAACCACTCGAACCCGGCGGGCACGGCCAGTGGCCGTGGCATCACGTCCGTCATACCCTGGGCCCGGAGCAAGAACGGTCGCACCACCACCAACGCGGTAATCAGTGCCGCCGAAGGATTGCCGGGTACGCCGATCCACGGTTTGCCCGCCACTTCGCCAAAGGCCAGCGGTTTGCCCGGCTGCATGGCGATGCGCCAGAAATCGATGCTGCCCAGTTCCTCGATGGCGTGCTTGAGATGATCCTCCTCGCCGACCGAAACGCCGCCGCTGCTCAGCAACAGGTCGCATTCCGACGACGCCAGGCTCAAGGCGTGCCGACTGGCCGCCAGCTCATCGGCCATCACGCCGTAGTCATGCACCTCCACGCCCCATCCACGCAACAGCTCCGCCAGACAGTAGCGATTGCTGTTGTAGATCTGTCCCGGCGCCAAGGGATCGCCCGGCTCGCGCAGTTCATTGCCGCTGCTGAGCAAACACACCTGCAACGGTCGATAGACTTCGATCCGCGCAATTCCGGCGCCGGCCAGCAACCCGATTTCCTGTGCGCGCAGGCGCTTTCCCGCCTTGAGCAGCAGGTGCCCGCGACGAACTTCTTCACCCTCTTTGCGTACGTGATCGCCAACGCTTGCGGGCGGCAACCAGACACGCTCGCCGTCGATCCGGCAACGCTCTTGCGGCACGACGGTGTCGGCGCCCGGAGGCAAGGGTGCACCGGTAAAAATCTGCACCGCTTGTTGCGCGAGCAACGGTGCGCACGCCTGATCCCCCGCCGCAATTCGCCCGCCGATCAACAGCCAGCCACCCTCCTCGGGCAGGTCGACGGCCCTGAGGGCGTAACCGTCCATGGCGCTGTTGTCCCAGGCCGGCAGGTTCACCGGGGAATGAATATCCGCTGCCAGCACGCGCCCCATCGCTTGATCCAGGCGGATCATTTGCACCAGGGGCGGCGGCGGTGCCTGATCGAGCAGGCGGCTGATGGCCTCGTCCACCGGCATCAGGTTGCCGAGGTCGCACACCCGGCCGGTCATGAGCGTGTCTCACAGGCATCAATGTTGCGTTGGGCCTGAGGTTTCAAATGCGGGGCGAAATTGCAGGGGCCGGTGCGACTGTCCAGTTGTTCGAGCAGGATCTTGTTCCAGGCCGTCCGGCAGGCACCCGGCGAACCGGGCACGCAGCACACCAGCACGCCGTTGCTCATGCCGGCCAGTGCCCGAGATTGCAGGCTGGACATACCGATTTCCTCCAGGGACACCTGACGGAACAATTCGCCGAAGCCTTCCACGTGTTTGTCCAGCAGCGGCAGGACAGCTTGCGGCGTGTTGTCGCGAGCGGTGAAACCGGTGCCGCCGGTCATCAGCACAACTTGTACTTCGGGGTCGGCGATCCACCGGGAAACGGTGGCGCGGATTTGATAGATATCGTCCTTGACCAGGTCACGATCGATCAATACATGCCCGGCGGTTTGCAGCAAATCGGTGAGGGTCTGTCCTGAGGTGTCTGTGTCGAAGGTGCGTGTATCGCTGATGGTCAGCACGGCAATGTTCAGGGGTTCAAATGTGCGTTGCGCCAGATGGGCCATGTCCAGGTTTTCCCGTAGATGAGGGTATGGGCCCAAGCCTGAACCGGAATCCTTGATGAGCCTATTCCTCCAAGGAGGTACCTCTCGGGCGCATGGATTTCTGGCTGATGGGGGGATGGGTTTGTTGGGGGGCATATCCGTTGCTGCGGTGAT
>NZ_JACNDU010000062.1:0-3500 GCF_017351735.1 Pseudomonas sp. FW300-N2A2
TAAGGGTGAAACCGTGAGCTACAACGAACTGCTGAAATCGTGGGCAGATGCGCGTAAGTAAAGGGCGGCACTGAGAAAGGCGAACGGCACCGGAAGGTGCCGTTTTTGTGTGTGCCTGATCCATTGCTTTCGCGAGCCGGCTCGCTCCCACAAGTTTGTGCCACATAACGGATATGTAATTTGCACGCCACCGTCACGAAAGGTTCGGCTTGTTACCTTGATCCCGTCAGCTACTTAAACGAGGAATCAAACATGAAACTTGCCCAAATCGGTGCCGTTGCAGCAGCTCTGGTGATGTCTTCTCTGGCGATGGCCGAAGGCGGCGGTGACCGCACCTTCGACAGAATGATGACCGCCAACGACCGCTCCATTGAGCTGTTCGTCGCCAAGGAACAGGCCCGCGATCCGGTCGTCGTCAACGAAAAGAAAGACGAAAAAACCAAAGATCTGTAAGCGTGCCGCATCGCACCAAGCCTGTCATCGAACGCCGATGCCGGGCTTTTTCATGAGTCCGCACTGGAGGGATATGGATATGGAAGGTTTCAAGTTGCTCGCGTTTGCCGGCGTCATGGCCGTGTCTCTGAATGCACTGGCCGAAGGGGGGCGGCGACCGAACCTTTGAGCGCGCGTTTAGCGCCAACGTCAAAGCCATGGAGCAATACGCCGTGAGCCAAGGCAAAGCGGCGCCGGTAGTGAAGGACTATGAATACGGCATGAAGCTGGATGTAGTGAAAATTGTCAGCGTTGTGAAGCCGCAGCCAGCCTGCGCTGTCGCCCCCGCCGCCATGACCTATGAAGATTCGAAAGGACAGCTCAACACCCTAAAATACAGCGTGGTGGGTGCCTGCCGAAACAACGGTGGCTGAGGCCACACAATCCCCCAACAGTGCGTATTTCAATTCGGGGTGTTTAAAGGTTGTTTGGGAGATGGGGAGCCTTCTATGTAACTAATCCACCTTTAGCTTATGAAGGGGGATTTAGCGCTTTGGCATTCCTTGAATAACCGCGACCCGTTGAGGGACGCGGTTTTTTAGTGTGCTGGATGACTCAGTTTTTGCTGCTCTTTACGATAGAAAACATCATTCCTGTGTAACGAGTCGTCGTCGCTGAGTAATTAAGGTCGCCCACCTTGCGCTCGGTTGGTTCTTTAGCGTCGAAATTCTTGACCGACTCATGGAAAACGTCCATGACCATTTTTTTGTTCTGCTCAACCGGGATGCCAGGGTTGAGTGCTTCAGTGATCGCAAGCAGAACAGAAAATATCTGAAGTGATTGCTCCTCATTTGGTGAGATGTTAAGGATCACCATGTCCACGTTGCCGTCATTTTTATCGATGGTTCCCATCATCGCCAGGTCCTGGCTGAAAGCATGCGAGAACGTGTCGGTGGCCCCACCCGTCTGAACTTCAAAGTCGGCAGTTTTGAATTCCTTGTTGTATCGACCTACCGCGTCGTTGAACGCGTTATGGAACTCATTGACAGTCAAACCCATGGAGTCTGCGGAACGGTTGGCGTTTGCTTCAACAGTTGCCACGGACTCGAAGCCTTGAGTTTTGGGGTTGAGGTAGTCAACAAGAGCAGAGGCCAGAAGCATGAAGCCCAACCCACCCATGAACAAGGTCCATCGTGTCGGGACCTTGCCGGTTTTTTTGCTCTTGAAAACAGTCGGCGCTATCAGCCCGACGACCGCCACCACCAAAGACAGCAATCCAAACAACGCCACCAGTCCTATTAGTACCACCACGATTCATTCCTTTTGATTTACAGTTTTAAAGTGATGACATTCTAATATCGCGCATCCGAAAAGCCCACGGCGGTGGAGTCGAAAACGAGCGGGACCACGCTCCCTCGCTACAAAATCGGTTAATCAGCGGGCGAAAAAAAGGCGCCCCGAAGGACGCCAAAGGATTCACCTCTTACCAAAGGAGCAAGGAGCTTCTAAAGGTGAATGGGTATGAAGGGTTAACTCAGAGAATCGCCAGCGGATACTCGACAATCACCCGCACTTCATCCAGATCAGACTCGAACGCCGTGGCGCGGGTATTGGCCTGGCGCAAACGCAGTGACATGTCTTTCAACGAGCCGCTCTGCACCACGTATTTGACTTCGATGTCGCGTTCCCAGCGCTTCTGGTCGGTCAGCGGATTGCCGTCGGCATCGCGGCGCATGTACACGGCGTTGGCGCTGGAATAGTCGGCGTCGGTGCCACGGGCGTAACGGGTCATGAACGATAATCCCGGCACGCCATAGGTCGTCATGTCGAGGTCGTAACGCACCATCCACGAACGTTCCTTGGGCGAGTTGAAGTCGCTGTACTGGATGGAGTTGTCGAGGAAGATCGAATCGGACTGGCGCAGATAATCGAAGTCGTCATTGCCGTTGTTGCGCTGGTGCGAGAGGGCTACGGAGTGCGCGCCGAGTTTGACTCCGACGCGGCCGCTCCAGATGTTGTTGTCGAACTCGCCGAGCAGTTGTTTGCCTTCGTCGACAGCCTTGTAGTAGTTCAGGCCGCCAAACAACGACAGGTCATCCGACAGCGGGTACGTCCACGCGCTGCCTGCGTAGTATTGAATCCAGGCATCCTTGAGGCGACTGGAATACAGACTGAAGCTGAGGTTGTTGTTGAGTGCGTAGTCCCCACCGAAGTAACCAATCCACGGCGAATTGACCGGCCCCGCGTAGAACGTCGCGAAGTTTTCGCGCATGTCGCTGGAAACCGGTTGGCTCATCGCATGCAGGCGACCGCCCTGTACTGACAGGCCTTCGATACTGGTATTGGTGGCGGTGACACCCCGGAAGCTTTCCGGCAGCAGCCTGGAGTCGCCTGCCGCGACGACCGGGTTGGAGGGAAAGACATCGCCCACTTTAACCACCGTATCAAAGGCTCGCACTTTCGCCGCGCCCCCGACCTTGGTGTATTCGTCCCGCGCCTGGCCTTCACTGTTGACCGGCAGTACGTCGAACGAACTGCGGCCTCCGTTGCGGCCATCACCGGTATCAAGTTTTAACCCGATCATCGCAAACGCATCGACACCCACCCCGACAGTGCCTTGTGTAAACCCGGATTCAAACTTGCTGATGATGGCGTGGGCCCAGGCTTCGGAATAACCGTTGCCGGTGGGACTGGACTGACCGTCACGGTGATCACGATTGAAGTAGTAGTTGCGGTTGAGCAGCGTCAGGCTGCTGCCTTCGATAAACCCCTCGGCTTTTTCTTCCGCTAACACCAGGGTCGGCCCCGAACCGACCACCACGGCTAAAGCCGCCATCGACATTTTTGTATTGTTAACCATCAAGCACTCCTTGGGATCGGCAGAACTGGAACGTTCTTCGGCGTGGGTTTTATTGTTCGGCGGGAGGGCAGGGCCCACCCGCGTGATCGCCGGGAGACATCGTTGCAATCTGCGGATAACGCCAAGGTGATGGGGTTATTACAATTTCGTCATGTGGGTGGGTACAGCGCGCGGCGACTCAAGTCAGCGCCGCGAGCTGCTCGATGGT
>NZ_JACNDU010000063.1:0-3129 GCF_017351735.1 Pseudomonas sp. FW300-N2A2
CTAGATCGTTCTTTAAAAATTTGGGTATGTGATAGAAAGATAGACTGGATAACACTTTCACTGGTGTTTATTCAGGCTAAGGTAAAATTTGTGAGTTTAATCGCGAATTTTCGGCGAATGTCGTCTTCACAGTATAACCAGATTGCTTGGGGTTATATGGTCAAGTGAAGAAGCGCATACGGTGGATGCCTTGGCAGTCAGAGGCGATGAAAGACGTGGTAGCCTGCGAAAAGCTTCGGGGAGTCGGCAAACAGACTTTGATCCGGAGATGTCTGAATGGGGGAACCCACCTAACATAAGTTAGGTATCTTAAGCTGAATACATAGGCTTAAGAAGCGAACCAGGGGAACTGAAACATCTAAGTACCCTGAGGAAAAGAAATCAACCGAGATTCCCTTAGTAGTGGCGAGCGAACGGGGACTAGCCCTTAAGTGGCTTTGAGATTAGCGGAACGCTCTGGAAAGTGCGGCCATAGTGGGTGATAGCCCTGTACGCGAAAATCTCTTAGTCATGAAATCGAGTAGGACGGAGCACGAGAAACTTTGTCTGAATATGGGGGGACCATCCTCCAAGGCTAAATACTACTGACTGACCGATAGTGAACTAGTACCGTGAGGGAAAGGCGAAAAGAACCCCGGAGAGGGGAGTGAAATAGATCCTGAAACCGTATGCGTACAAGCAGTGGGAGCCCACTTTGTTGGGTGACTGCGTACCTTTTGTATAATGGGTCAGCGACTTATTTTCAGTGGCGAGCTTAACCGAATAGGGGAGGCGTAGCGAAAGCGAGTCTTAATAGGGCGTCTAGTCGCTGGGAATAGACCCGAAACCGGGCGATCTATCCATGGGCAGGTTGAAGGTTGGGTAACACTAACTGGAGGACCGAACCGACTACCGTTGAAAAGTTAGCGGATGACCTGTGGATCGGAGTGAAAGGCTAATCAAGCTCGGAGATAGCTGGTTCTCCTCGAAAGCTATTTAGGTAGCGCCTCATGTATCACTGTAGGGGGTAGAGCACTGTTTCGGCTAGGGGGTCATCCCGACTTACCAAACCGATGCAAACTCCGAATACCTACAAGTGCCGAGCATGGGAGACACACGGCGGGTGCTAACGTCCGTCGTGAAAAGGGAAACAACCCAGACCGTCAGCTAAGGTCCCAAAGTTATGGTTAAGTGGGAAACGATGTGGGAAGGCTTAGACAGCTAGGAGGTTGGCTTAGAAGCAGCCACCCTTTAAAGAAAGCGTAATAGCTCACTAGTCGAGTCGGCCTGCGCGGAAGATGTAACGGGGCTCAAACCATACACCGAAGCTACGGGTATCACTTAGGTGATGCGGTAGAGGAGCGTTCTGTAAGCCTGTGAAGGTGAGTTGAGAAGCTTGCTGGAGGTATCAGAAGTGCGAATGCTGACATGAGTAACGACAATGGGTGTGAAAAACACCCACGCCGAAAGACCAAGGTTTCCTGCGCAACGTTAATCGACGCAGGGTTAGTCGGTCCCTAAGGCGAGGCTGAAAAGCGTAGTCGATGGAAAACAGGTTAATATTCCTGTACTTCTGGTTATTGCGATGGAGGGACGGAGAAGGCTAGGCCAGCTTGGCGTTGGTTGTCCAAGTTTAAGGTGGTAGGCTGGAATCTTAGGTAAATCCGGGATTCTAAGGCCGAGAGCTGATGACGAGTGTTCTTTTAGAACACGAAGTGGTTGATGCCATGCTTCCAAGAAAAGCTTCTAAGCTTCAGGTAACCAGGAACCGTACCCCAAACCGACACAGGTGGTTGGGTAGAGAATACCAAGGCGCTTGAGAGAACTCGGGTGAAGGAACTAGGCAAAATGGCACCGTAACTTCGGGAGAAGGTGCGCCGGTGAGGGTGAAGGACTTGCTCCGTAAGCTCATGCCGGTCGAAGATACCAGGCCGCTGCGACTGTTTATTAAAAACACAGCACTCTGCAAACACGAAAGTGGACGTATAGGGTGTGACGCCTGCCCGGTGCCGGAAGGTTAATTGATGGGGTTAGCTAACGCGAAGCTCTTGATCGAAGCCCCGGTAAACGGCGGCCGTAACTATAACGGTCCTAAGGTAGCGAAATTCCTTGTCGGGTAAGTTCCGACCTGCACGAATGGCGTAACGATGGCGGCGCTGTCTCCACCCGAGACTCAGTGAAATTGAAATCGCTGTGAAGATGCAGTGTATCCGCGGCTAGACGGAAAGACCCCGTGAACCTTTACTATAGCTTTGCACTGGACTTTGAATTTGCTTGTGTAGGATAGGTGGGAGGCTTTGAAGCGTGGACGCCAGTTCGCGTGGAGCCATCCTTGAAATACCACCCTGGCAACTTTGAGGTTCTAACTCAGGTCCGTTATCCGGATCGAGGACAGTGTATGGTGGGTAGTTTGACTGGGGCGGTCTCCTCCTAAAGAGTAACGGAGGAGTACGAAGGTGCGCTCAGACCGGTCGGAAATCGGTCGTAGAGTATAAAGGCAAAAGCGCGCTTGACTGCGAGACAGACACGTCGAGCAGGTACGAAAGTAGGTCTTAGTGATCCGGTGGTTCTGTATGGAAGGGCCATCGCTCAACGGATAAAAGGTACTCCGGGGATAACAGGCTGATACCGCCCAAGAGTTCATATCGACGGCGGTGTTTGGCACCTCGATGTCGGCTCATCACATCCTGGGGCTGAAGCCGGTCCCAAGGGTATGGCTGTTCGCCATTTAAAGTGGTACGCGAGCTGGGTTTAGAACGTCGTGAGACAGTTCGGTCCCTATCTGCCGTGGACGTTTGAGATTTGAGAGGGGCTGCTCCTAGTACGAGAGGACCGGAGTGGACGAACCTCTGGTGTTCCGGTTGTCACGCCAGTGGCATTGCCGGGTAGCTATGTTCGGAATAGATAACCGCTGAAAGCATCTAAGCGGGAAACTAGCCTCAAGATGAGATCTCACTGGGACCTTGAGTCCCCTGAAGGGCCGTCGAAGACTACGACGTTGATAGGTTGGGTGTGTAAGCGCTGTGAGGCGTTGAGCTAACCAATACTAATTGCCCGTGAGGCTTGACCATATAACACCCAAGCAATTTGACTACTCGAAAGAGCATCAGATTGCGGTGTGTGAAGACGCAATGAACCGAAAGTTCGAGA
>NZ_JACNDU010000064.1:0-2835 GCF_017351735.1 Pseudomonas sp. FW300-N2A2
ACCAGACCACGCGGATCGATGGCAATCAGCTTTGGGGTATGGCGGTGCATGGCCGTTACTTGAGCATCCATGACAATTCATCTCGAAGAATGACGATCAGCAAATGCCTAAAACCCTTGTCTGGCTACTGTCAAAAGTTACAGTCTCGATGAGTGGTACGAATACCGGCCACCCCATTCCAATCGGGTAGCTATCTGGGTGAGGACGATATCGAGCGGTTTGAAGATATCTATGGTCGGTCTACGCCGATTGAGCGTGAGGTTTCGGTGAAAACCACCGCGCAGTAAGTCATCGGCAACAAAGAAGCCCCCGTCCAGGTCACTGCGTTCCCTATCCGTAGTGGATTGGGTGGGGCTTTTTTATTAACTAATGCCCATTTCCTGAATTCAAGAGACTGCTCTTCCTAATGTTCGCTGTAAAAAACTGCGCTTCTGCCCAAAACTTACCGCACCTCGATCAATTTCTCGCTGCACTGCAACCTTAGTATCTGTAATCCGCCCCACAAATGCTTTTACCTCTCCCTTCGATAAAGTCGAATACTTCTCGGAAATAATTGACTTCCACTCAGCATTACCAATCGACTTAAATTTATCCCAGCGCTCCGCATTGAACGCTTTCGACAAATCAACAGCAGACAAGTTATAAATCGAATTTTTGTTTTCAGAAAAAGCCGACTCATGATCTATCAAGTATACGTTACCTAGAGCATCCCACAACTGATTACCAGAGTTATCATCGAATTCATTAATAAGAAAATAAAAAAGCTTGGCCGCTTCAGGTAAAATCCTCCTTTCTTTAGTGTCAGCTCCAGCAACAATTACTTCCTGCTGAACCATTGATTTCGCCTTGGCTTTTGTAGGAGGGACAAGATGAAAATTGAGCATTTCACTAACGGTATAGGCAAGTTCTTCACGCTGAGGACCTTCCGGGCTCTGCATTTTTTTCACAAAAAATCCCACACCCTCGACCGCAGAGCTAGCTCGATAAATTGTATTATCGTGTCTATTCTGAAATACGGTCATCGACAGCATATCAACCTCAGGAATAAAAGATGACACCAACTTATTAACAACGAGGACATCAGAAACAGATTTAGCACGAGCCAAAGATTGCGCACCAATATACTTCCCACCATCAACCAAACTTTGAACATCCTTTGAAAAAATTGCCCCTACAGGTACTTTCACCCCTCCTTGTAAATCCACAAAATTCAAAGGACAGTTTGCAACAAAGCAAAACAAATTCGACCCATCAACATCCCCCAAAGGGTCCGGATTAATCCATCGCTGCAACCAAGGTATGTAATACCTCAACCCATAGTAATAAAGCCCCGTCGCGTCCTGCTCTTTCCCCGAGTACCGCACCGTTTTGTAGCTGACCTGCACCGTCGTGCCGTTCCACCATGACGTGCCGCCAAACGGGTAAAACCTTTCCTGGGTGATGAGGTGGGCGTGCTGATCCAGCTCCAGCGTGCTCGACCCCAGATGGTCCGTCAGGCAGTAGCGTTGCTGGTCGTTGCTGATCTCGGTCGGTCTTTCCGCCTCCCAGTGCAACACCCGCACGCTGCCGCGCCCGGTCGCCACGTTGATGACGTGCAGCACTTCACCGGTGCCGCTGTGGGTGCGGATTTCCAGGCCGGGCAAATACAGGGTTTCGATGATGTTCGTTTGGGCATTGGTTTGCAGCGAGCGGACTTTGCGCACGCGCAGGCCGTCGGTTGCGTAAACGTAATGCTCGCTGTCGTTTTCGGCATCACGCACCACCGGGCGGACTTCACACAATTGATTGCGCGCGTCCCAGCGCAACGTTTGCCCCGGTTGCAGCGTCAGCAGGTTGCCATTGGCGTCGAAACTGTCACGGAAGTCTTGTTCAGTCGGCTCGATACCATCGCGCACCGGCAGGCAGCGGTTGCTGTGAGCATCGGCGACCAGACGATGGCCGGGGTTTTGCGGGCCGGTGTGGATCAGTTCGAGCAGGTTGTTGCCGGCGTCATAACGGTAGCTCTGGCGGTAGTTGCCGGGCATGGCGGGGTCCGCCGTCATTGCCGACGACGGGCCGTTTTTGACCGCGCCGGCCTCCCAGCCTGTGGCCGCGATCAACCGGTCGAGCGTGTCGTACCAATAATCGCTGACCGGCTCGATACGCTGATTGGCGAAGTAGCGGATCGGCAGCGCGGCGTCTTTGATGCTTCGCACATTGCCGACCGGGTCGTAGCTGTAACGCAGATCCTGCAACGGCTCGTTCTGGCCGAGCCGGGACAGCAGCCGTTGCAGACGCCCATCCTCGGCGGCGTATTCAAGGGTGGTGATCACGCCATTGCCGGCAATTTCCCTTTCGACCTGGCCGTGGGCGTTGTAGGTGATGGCGCTGACCATCGGCAGGTGCTGGGTCGTGTGGCTCAAACGCAAATCCACGGCGCGCAACTGACCGTCCACGGTCTGGCTGAAGCGTTGCTCGTTGCCTTGGGCATCGGTCCGGGACAGCAGGTCTCCCGGTGGGTTGAAGCGTGAGTGCGTTGAAAACGACTGCGCGATGTCACCGAGATGCCGCTCTTGCTCGAGTAGCGTGCCGGTTAATCCGTAGTCGTTGAACAGCAGAACACCGGCAAGGTCTGCGTGGCTGATCAGTTGGCCGCACTGGTTGTGATCGGCAAAAGCCGGGGCGTTCGCGGCATAAGTCAGACGCTCTGCGCAAACCGCTTCGCCCTCCAACGCCTGCTCGAACAGCGCCGTCAATCGCAGCTGATTGTCGTAGTGCATCCAACGTTGCGAACCCCGGCCATCCCAGGATTGAACCGGTTGATCTGCCTCGCCGAAAAGATTCACGCGCAAGCCC
>NZ_JACNDU010000065.1:0-2115 GCF_017351735.1 Pseudomonas sp. FW300-N2A2
TTATCGCCAGACCTACCGTTATGACGCCGGCCACAACCTGCTCGAACTGACCCACAGCGGCCCGCAAAACCACGGCCATCGGCTGGTCGCCGATACTCACAGCAACCGCTGCCTGCCGGTGCGCGAGGGTATCGAGCCGACTGAACAAGACTTCCGTGACAGTTTCGATGCCAACGGCAACCTGCTGAAGCTGCAACCGGGGCAAACGTTGCGCTGGGACGCGCGCAATCAATTGTGTGAAGTCTGCCCGGTTGCGCGTTATACCGAAAACGACAGCGAGCATTACATTTACGGAGCCGACGGCCTGCGCGTGCGCAAAGTCCGCTCGCTGCAAACCAATGCCCAAACGAACATCATCGAAACTCTGTATTTGCCCGGTCTGGAAATCCGCACCCACAGCGGCACCGGCGAAGTGCTGCATGTCATCGACGTGGCGACCGGGCGCGACAGTGTGCGGGTGCTGCACTGGGAGGCGGGAAGACCGAGCGAGATCAGCAACGACCAGCAACGCTACAGCCTGACGGATCATCTGGGCTCGAGCACGCTGGAGCTGGATCAGCACGCCAACGTCATCACCCAGGAAAGGTTTTACCCGTTTGGCGGCACGTCATGGTGGAACGGCGCGACGGTGCAGGTCAGCTACAAAACGGTGCGGTATTCGGGCAAGGAACGGGACGCGACGGGGCTTTATTACTATGGCTTCAGGTATTACATACCGTGGTTGCAGCGTTGGTTGAACCCTGACCCTGCGGGTACCGTCGATGGATTGAATCTTTTTCAGATGGTTGGGAGCAATCCCGTGACGCTGACTGATGAGAATGGATTAATGATGAAGGCACAAGGTAAGTTCATACCTAATGGACGAGGACGCTCTAAGGAAGCTGCGATTGAATTAGTCGCTTATAGACCACTTCTGGATAGTGTGGATCAACTTTCAAATAACGTAAGCTCTCGACAGTCTACTTCTAAAACTGAGCTCGTCATAACAATTGTTGAAAGGCTTGTTGATATAGTGGAAGCAGGTAGAGGAGGTGTTAGAACATTGCAAGGGGAGCAGTTTGATCAGGTTATGATTAAATTGGCTGCTTTTTATATTGATATAAGCACTGGGGGTGAACTATTCGCAGGGAAGGAAATCCTACAAAAATCTAAAGGGTTTTCACGACCTCCCGCTGATATTGTTAATCAGTCTCGGGAGAAAAAAGACATGTATTCATTTTTGACCCCGTATGTAACTAGGACGATCGATTCTGAAGATTACTGTCTTCAAAATTTAACATCAGATTTGCATCGGTGGACAGAACAGATTGTAAATGCACAAGGAAAGCGTATTGGGGAAGGGGCGAGACGTCAATTTTTATCTCGAGTGACGCGTGCCGCTGATCTTGAAATAACAAGCGATGAGTTCAAGAAGGATCCGTCTTCTCGGCCGCCGGAAGATCAGGAAGAAGCACTTCAGTATGTGTGTTTTATGGCCGGCCAATATGAAAGTGAAGAAGAATGGGCTGGTTATGTTCGAGATGTATATGTGGGTGAATATCCTGCTCTAATGCGGGTTTTATATCAAAAAGCATTAGCTGTTTATGAAAAAAATAAGGCAGTTGGTTTGTACAAAAACGCATGATATTACATGTTTTTTGGTTGTGTGAAGAAAGAATTGAATGTTGATAGCCTCTTTGGCCAGTTGAACGTTGATTTAAAATTTTTGAGGGGAGAGTTAATGGTTCATAGCGAATTGGAGTCTAGCCTGGAAAAATAAAAGCCCCCACCCAACCCTCCGCGGATAGGGAGCGCAGTGACCTGAACGGGGGCTTTTTTTACCGATGACTTACTGCGCGATGGTTTTCACCGAAACCCCAAGCTCAATCGGCGTGGACCGAGCATAGATATCTTCAAACCGCTCGATATCATCCTCACCTGGATAGCTACCCGATTGGAATGGGGTGGCCGGTATTCGTACCACTCATCTAGACTGTAATTTTTGACAGTAGCCAAGTATGGGTTTTGGGCATTAGCTGATCGTCATTCTTCGAGATGAATTGTCATGGATGCTCAAGTAACGGCCATGCACCGCCATACCCCAAAGCTGATTGCCATCGATCCGCGTGGTCTGGC
>NZ_JACNDU010000067.1:0-681 GCF_017351735.1 Pseudomonas sp. FW300-N2A2
TTGCCCCTTTCGTTCGGTGCCTCGCCTAGGCTCGGCATGCCCTCGCTCCGGTCCTGCTCCGTGGGCCCGCCGCGATCGGCCATCCTTGGCCGTGCGCGGCTAACCCGGCATCCATGCCGGGTTGCCCACTGCGTAGAACCTCCACTCGGCCTCTCGAGGGGGCGACCACCGCCACAGCCGCCGAGGCGGCCTGAAAGCCGACCTGGCTCTTCAGTTGTACGCGTTGTCCTTCTTTGATGCGTTCACTCATTCCCGACATGTACACCGCTCCCCTGTAGGAGCCGGCTTGCTGGCGATGGCGTCCGTCCAGTCAATAAATGCGTCGACTGATCCACCGCCATCGCCGGCAAGCCGGCTCCTACAGTTGATCGTGTACATTCCGAACACATATGCATTTCCCCGTAGGAGCCAGCTTGCTGGCGATGGCGTCCGTCCAGTCGAAAAGGAGGGGGACTGACCCACCGCTATCGTCGGAACGCCGCCCGCATCAAGCCGGCTCCTACAGTTGATCGTATTTATCCAAATGCATATGCATTTCCCCTGTAGGAGCCAGCTTGCTGGCGATGGACGTCAACGATAACGCGGGCTGTCTGAATGAACGCGTCGCCTAGACGTTTTTCGCCGGCAAGCCGGCTCCTACAGGGAATCGCGTTTGCTTTTGATCTTCACCACTCATCAGGC
>NZ_JACNDU010000068.1:0-653 GCF_017351735.1 Pseudomonas sp. FW300-N2A2
CGATGCTCAGCACATTGCCGACCGGGTCGTAGCTGTAACGCAGATCCTGCAACGGCTGGTTCTGGCCGAGCCGGGATAACAGCCGTTGTAGACGCCCGTCCTCGGCGGCGTATTCGAGGGTGGTGATCACGCCATTGCCGGCGACTTCCCTTTCGACCTGACCGTGAGCGTTGTAGGTGATGGCGCTGACCATCGGCAGGTGTTGAGTCGTGTTGCTCAGGCGCAAATCCACGGCGCGCAACTGTCCGTCCACAGTCTGGCTGAAGTGTTGTTCATTGCCTTGGGCATCGGTTCGGGATAGCAGGTCACCCGCTGGGTTGAAGCGTGAGTGCGTTGAAAACGACTGCGCGATGTCATCGAGACGCCGCTCTTGTTCGAGTAGCGTGCCGGTTAATCCGTAGTCGTTGAACAGCAGAACACCGGCAAGGTCTGTGTGGCTGATCAGTTGGCGGCACTGGTTGTGGTCGGCGGAAACGGGATCGTTCGCGGCATAAGTCAGACGCTCTGCGCAAATCGCTTCGCCCTCCAACGCCTGCTCGAACAGCGCCGTCAATCGCAGTTGATTGTCGTAGTGCATCCAGCGCTGCGAACCCCGGCCATCCCAGGAGTGAACCGGTTGATCTGCCTCGCCGAACAAACTCACGCGCAAGCCT
>NZ_JACNDU010000069.1:0-555 GCF_017351735.1 Pseudomonas sp. FW300-N2A2
ACCCGGCATCCATGCCGGGTTGCCCACTACGCAGAACCTCCACTCGGCCTCTCGAGGGGGCGCTCAGATCAAAAGCTGAAGGCGAGCTAACGCTCGGCCTGATGAGTGGTGGAAATCAAAAGCGTATGGGGTTCCCTGTAGGAGCCGGCTTGCCGGCGAAAGTCGTCTAGACACCGCGTTCATTCAGACAGCCCGCGTTATCGTTGACCTCCATCGCTGGCAAGCCAGCTCCTACAGTTTTGAATCGTGTGAACCCAATCCCCTGTAGGAGCCGGCTTGCCGGCGACAATCGTCGGGGCAACGCGTTCATTCAGATAGCCCGCGTTATCGTTGACCTCCATCGCTGGCAAGCCAGCTCCTACAGTTTTGAATCGTGTGAACCCAATCCATTGTAGGAGCCGGCTTGCTGCGGGCGGCGTTCCGACGATAGCGGTGGGTCGGCGATACATGTATCGCCTGAAAGGACGCCATCGCCAGCAAGCCGGCTCCTACAGGGGGTCGGTGTTCAAGTCCGGAACGAGTGAGCGCAGCAGAGAAGGAGAGCGCGCACGACTG